>WJLK01000126.1 GCA_014728565.1 Candidatus Pacearchaeota archaeon | reverse complement strand
TCTCTCTAAAACAGTTAAATTTTTATTCTTAAATATTGAAATCGGCAAATAAACATCAGTTTTTTTAATTTTAAAATGACTTAGTTTCTCTCTTGATTTTTTATAAGCAGTCCATACTGTTCTCTCATTTCTATTTAATAAATCAGCTATTTCCTTATAGCTTTTATTTAGATTCTCCTTCATATATCTAGCAACTGCTTCTAGTGCTCCTAGTTTTTTTGAAAATATATTAGCAGGTATTTTTATCTCCTCAAAAATTAATTCCAATAAATATTTCTTACTTAATGAATATTTTTCTTTTAATCTTTCAATTACCACTCCAACAACTTGTTTTTTATTCAGAGAGTACTCGTTTTTTATTTCATCTATTATAATATCAAAAGATTTAATCAGTTTGTCATCCTTAATCTTTCTCTTTTTTCTCCTCCTCTCAATATTACCGTAAACAAATAAGACAATAAGAATCCTAATAGTCCAGCTTCCAGCAGTGGATGTGTCATAAACTCCTGAAGATATTGTTGAAGGAACCTTTGTCAAACAGTGATATAACTCTTCCTGAGCCTCCCCATTAGATAAGTTTCCTCTCTCTAAAACAGTTCCAATTACAGTTATATTAGTGTTATTCTGCAGTGTTGTTCCGTCACAAGAATTAGAACCACTTTCAATATCAGAAGTAAAATTATCTGAACCTATAAAAGAACCGCCTGGTTCATAAATATCAATTGCTTTAATAGCTATGTTTCCAGTTGCATTATAATTTCCAGTATTATTTAAAGTAGTAAAATCATTTGCAGTCTGATTTATAGTTCCTATTGTTACATTAAAACTTATATAATCCGGAGATATCTTAATAGCCTGTAACAAATTATACTGAAAATAAATGGAATCATTTATTGCTGATTCCTGACTGTTATCTTCTGCATATACTGTTACATTCCACTCTCCATTTTCATCCCAATACCACATCTTTATAACACAGGAATAATTCTGAATAAAACTTGTATTCTCACCACTTATTTCCATGCAGCTTGAATTCTCCCTAATAGCTTCACCTGCCCTAGTAAAATTAGCTCTAATACTGGAATCATTGATATCATCAACTCCGTCAACATCATAAACACTGACATTAAACTTAACACCTACAAAACTATCCTCAACTGGATTTGTATTTGAAATAGATGAAACATAGGTTATGTTTGGAGCATTATTTCCATAGGCCAGTGTAAAATAATCATCCAGTTTATTTCCAGTAAAAGTCACATTTAACTCATGACTGCCATTAACATAACCTGTTTTGCTCGCATTCAAGGTATAATTAGAGGAATATATTTTAAGTGTTCCATTATTAATATACTCTGTTATTTCAGTTTGATTAATCCAACCACTTGAATTAGTAAGAATATTGAACTCCTCACTTCCTGTTTTATTATAAGCATAAATATTGACATTAGGAATGCCACTGCCATTGCTGTCATTAACATAAGCCTGATAATACCATTTTCTGATTAATTCACTTCCAGAAGCAATATTTTCTTTTCCAGAATAACTAATATTCAAAAGAGTATTGTTTGTAGATGTATCAGTTAGATAGGTATTATTTTTAGTTGCATTAATTAATAATAAACCTCTGAAGATATTATTATTAGACTGCTTTGCTGTTATTAAATTCTCATCTGAATAGTTTATCTCTCCCTTTGCAATAAAACTATAATCTAAATCATAAAAACCTAGAACTCCAGAATTTGATTTTGAAATAGAATTATTTCTTATAACTATATCTGAAATATTAGTGTTATAACATCCATAAACTCCAACAACAGCTCCTCCAGAAAGAGTTCCACTTACAGAAATATAATTATCAGTCAGAGTACTCTTGTAAAAGGTATTATTATAGTTAGTACTTCCTTTAAATCCAAGAATACCTCCTCCATAAAGATAACCTCCTATTGTTACATTATTACTAGTTGCAACTGTATCTATAAACGTGATTCCTGAAATACTTCTTGTTCCTGCTATTCCTCCCCCTCTTATATAGCTGCTAGTCTCTACTTTATTATCCATCAGAGTACTATTAACAAAAGTGATATTGCAATTATCATCTGTAGCATGCCCTCCAATAATACCTGAGCCCTGTATATCAGTACAAGAAAGATTATTTGCAGAGATTATACTATGGCTTATATTAATATTTTCTGATTCTCTAAATCCAAGTATTCCAGATCCGTAAATTCTATCAGAAACATATACATCACTGTATTCAACAGTTATATAATTAATGTTATTATAACCAGAATCATAAACTCCTAGAATACCTCCTCCCCAGAACCTATAAGAATAATCAATATCACTGTTATCTATTTTTATATTTCTCAAAACATTATTTTTTGATTTAGATGCTAATCCTAAAATCCCTCCTCCATACAATCTATCTGTTACATCTAGATTGTTTTCTGAGAAAGTTAGATTAATAAAACTATTTTGACTAGAATTATAAACTCCGAATATGCCTCCTCCACGAAGATTATTGCTTGCTGTTACATTATTTTCAAAGAGAGTTATATTAATAAAACTGTTATTATCTGAAGAATCATAAATTCCAATCACTCCTCCCCCATAAATATCTACTGAAGAACCAATTGTAGAAATATTATTTTTGTTTAAGATATTATTTTTAAAATTATTATTAGATGAATTGCTGTTGAAATTTACCACACCTCCTTCATTATAATAAACAACACCTCCTCCACTGAAAGTGATTATGTTTTCATTAAAAGTATTATTCTCAATATCATTATAATCAGAATTATACATGAAAATTCCAGAATTATTATTGCCTTTATTTATACTGATATTTGAATCAACTATTTTATTATAATTAGAGAACACTGAATAAATCCCTGAATAATCTCCGTTATTATCTGTTATTGTAAGATTATCAAAAAAACTATTATTAACAGAATTTATATGAACTCCCTGACTGAAATTTTTTATTAAGCAGTCCATGACGGTTATATTTCTTGTTTTTTCAGAAGCAATTCCTATTCCATCTAAGGACCCTGTAAGTCTATTATTCTGACAGTCAAGTGTAACATTATCAGCAGTAATATTAAAACATGTTCCAGATATTCCAGTTATATCATTCATCAAAGTATAATAACCATTTACCTGTCCAAGTTTTCCGCATGTGGTAACATTATAATTTTCCAAAACTGTAAGATTCCCACTCATATTTTCTTCTTGCCCTATTGTATCATTTACAAAAATTGTATAATTAGCAATACCTACTGGCCATTTCCAACTAGCACTGACAGTCAAACTCCAAAGATTGCCTGAAATAAAGTTTAAAAATCCTTGCCATGCAACAGCCCCTCCAACAATTGTGTCCCATATTTTTACCCAGACACTATCAACAATAGTTGCATTAACTATTGTTGCATTTATAGTTACATTTTCTCCACGAACTACTTGTCCTCCGGTAGTTCCAGATTCATTAATTGTAATTACCTGAGTTATATTAAGTGTAGAATTAAGAGTAAACACATCATCTAACTTGTTCTCATTCAGAGTCACATTTAACTCATGACTGCCATTAACATAACCTGTTTTGCTCGCATTCAAGGTATAATTACTATAATAAGTTATTTCTTCTCCACTTTCATAATAATGTCTGTAATCTGTAATATTAGTCATATTTATCCAGCCACTTGAATTTGTAAGAACATTGAATTCCTCACTTCCTGTTGCATTATAAGCACTTACATTTGCACCTGAAACATCATTTCCATTGCTGTCATTAACATAAGCCTGATAATACCATTTTCTTATCAACTCCATTTTACCTCCATCAGTGTTGTTATTAAAACTAACATTTGTACTGTCAAAACTAACATTCAAAAAAGTATTATTCAAACAGGCAGAACCAGCATTAATAGTCTCAAAATAAACATCCTCTCCTTCGGTATTATCTATCCACATATCCTGAATTAGATTGTTTGAAGATTCAGGACCTCCAAAAGAATATATTTTTATTCCATGATTTCCTGATTTATTTACATAACCGTTTTCAATTGTGTTATTTGAACTTTCCTCGACATGAAATCCAGAACTACTTGTAAGAAAAGAAGAATTCCAAATAAAAACCTTTTTAATTGAGTTATTCAAACTATTAATTAAATATAATCCCCAATCGGCGCTGGAGTTAGAAATTATATTCTCAAAAACACAATGATCAGATACTGAGTAGACTCCAGTTCCAGAGTTAAGAATTGTTGTTATATTTGTAAAATCACTATGATTAATAGTATCAAGATAAACTCCATAGACATTAAAATTTGCTGTGATATTATCTAAACTCATATAAGATGATGAAGAAACATAAAATCCATAAGGATTATTTGAATTTGTAATTATATTTTGAAGAACATTGTTAGAACTTGATGAAATATGAATTCCATATTCATCATTTGAATTTGCAGTTATATTTATCAAGGAATTATCTGAACCTGAAAATATGGTAATTCCTTGTTCTTTGTTTAAATTTGAAGTTACATTTACTAAAGTATTATTACTTGAATTAATATAAATTCCATAACCAAAAGAATTAAGCATTCCATAAGGAGGGGTATGGTCTATAGATTTTTCACTATCAAGAATCGTAAAATTCCCATTAGAATATACACCATATCCATAGTTATTTACTCCATTCTCTCCTTCATTACAAGTATAATAATTATAACTCAGATTATTATAATTTCCAGTAATGTAGATTCCATAAGCCTTGTCACCTCCAGAATTTATATTATCACTAATATTATTGCTACTTACATTATTATGCTCTCCAGAAAGATAAACACCATAATAATTATTTTTCTTAATAGAGTTATTATAAATCACTCCGTTATTCCCAATACTGTAAATTCCAGAATAAAAATCATAGATTTCTCCATGCTTTACAGTTGTCTCACTTGAATTTGTAAAAACACCATAATCTGTTCCTGAATCATCACCAGTTATATTATAGTTATTTAAATCCAGGGTGATATTCTCAGCAGTAATATTAAAACATGTTCCAGATATTCCAGTTATATCATTCATCAAAGTATAATAACCATTCGCCTCTCCAAACTCACCACACCCTGTAACATTATAACCCTCAACCATCGTAAAATTCCCAGATTCATTAACCTCCTGTCCAAGGGTATCATTTGCATAAACAGTGTAATTTATCTGTCCAAGGTTCCAGGTGAAATTAGTCTCAATAGTAGTCACTGACCATAAATTTCCACTTATGAAATTCAAAAATCCCTGCCATATTACATTGCCTCCAATTACAGTTTCCCAGAATTTCACCCAGACTTTATCAACAATAGTTGCATTAACTATTGTTGCATTTATAGTAACATTTTCTCCACGAGCTACCTGTCCTCCTGTAACATCAGATTCATTTATTGAAATTACCTGTGTTATGTTCAGGGTTAGATTAAGAGTAAACACATCATCTAACTTATTCTGAGTTATACTAATATTCAAACTATGCTCATCTGTTCCATAACCATTCTTCGAAGCATTTAAACTATAATTACTGTAATAATATCGAGTTCCTGCACTATTATAATACTCTGTAATCTCTGTTCTACTAATCCATCCACTGTCATTAGTCAGTAAATTAAACTCCTCTGTACCTGTTACATTATAGCCAGCAACTGTTGCTCCACTAACAGCACTTCCATCTGTATCATTAACATAAGCCTGATAATACCATTTTCTGATTAATTCACTTCCAGAAGCAATATTTTCTTTTGAAATATCATAACTTACATTAATAAATGTGTTATTTATTGAATTGCTTAATAAACCTACATCATCTAATGTTGCACCAATTAATATTAGGTCTTGAAAAATATTATTATCAGAATCTCCGGCAATAACAACAAGGGTTTCATCTGAATTATTTACGATCCCTCCCTTAATTAAATTATTACCTCCAGAAGATAACTCCAAACATGTAGATGTACAATTTTCTATTGTATTGTTTATTAATTCATTATGCATAGAAACAGAAATTGCTGTTCCAAAAACATTGCCAGTATTTTTAATAATATTTCCTATTAAAGTACAATTGTTACTAATAGACATACCATAATCAGTATTATAATCTAAGGTGTTATTTGAAATTAAATTATTACCTCCAGATTCATCAATACCTATTTCATTAAAATTAATAGTATTTCCTGAAAGATTATTACTATTACTTCCAGGTAGAAAAATCCCTGATCCAATAGCCATACTACTAATATAATTATCATTTGCTGTATTACTGATTATTTGATTATAATAAGTATTTTGTAGATAAATACCCTGTCCATTATTATTAACAGTATTATTAAAAATATAAGAATCATTTGCACTATTAAATTCTATTCCATTACTGCCGTCACCATAACTTCCCATACTCACATTACAATTCTTAATTGTTGTATTAAACTGATCACTATAAATTCCAGACTGATTGTATATAGAAGTTATACTATGCCCATTACCATCAAAAGTTATATTCTCACCAGTTATCACAATACAATCCTCATTTTCATACTGATTAATACTTGCATTTTGCACATAAACATCTCCTGCATCACTTAAATTCCTGCAGACACTAACATTATTTCCTAAACTCATACTAACATCAACTTGTATATTATCTG
>WJLK01000125.1 GCA_014728565.1 Candidatus Pacearchaeota archaeon | reverse complement strand
ATAGACTTGGCTACAAACAGAGAGGAAGAGGAGAAAGTCCTTTTGGAAGTTTAACAAACTGGCAAGGAGACAGACTTCACGCAAGAACAACTATTGCTATGCAAACAAGGATAGCAGCGAGGGTATTAGGCTATCAAATTAAGATATTAATAAGAGCTGATAATAAAGATATTATACTAATTTTTAGACACGCTCGGATTTTTAGCATCGCTGATTAGGATCATATTTTATTCTTATGTTTAATTGAACCCTTCCATCAATTATCCGATAACCAACACAGTTATATTCAACATTACCAGGAAAATCCTCATAACTCATTACAACAACCTCTCCGCAGTTTAACCGCCTCTGTAATTCAGAGACTTCTATTCCCCTTACTGATTCTGAGAATACTTTTATTGTTTTTTCTACAAGTCCTAGAGGAACTCTTAAATATTGTTCTGACATTTTTCTTACTACTGTCCTCTTTTTTCACGAAGCAATCTTGCAATCATCTTTCTTAATCCCTTTCCTTTATCATCTAATTTATCAAGCATATTAAGAACCATCCATCCTCTTCTAAAATAAAATATTTGTTCATGCCCAGTTGTGTTTACTACATTTCCAAAACAATAATCAGCTAGTAGATGATAATGATCTTTTAAAACCTCCATATCCACTGAATCAGGATCTTCTGAAAATCTTCTTCTAAGCTCTGTTTCTGCTCTTTCTATATCTGCCTCAGTTGTTCCTTTATACTCAATATCACCCTGGCTGTAATCTTTCAGTAGCTGAGCTAGTTCAGAGTCTTCATCCTCCACCCTAGGAGGATTATCCCAGTCATCAAATCCATGAACAGAACTTACCATTGAATTCCATTAAAAAAAGGATTTATAAATCTTTTCTTTTTTTACTCTCCCAAAACATCAATTCTTATCTCCTTTCTAACTTCAGGACTTGGCATTTTGTTATACCTGTTTCCAGGAGAGTCTTTTCCATATGTTTCAAAGAATTTTCTGTATATCCTTGCAGACATTACAGGAGATTCTTCACAAACATAGAGCCCTGCTCTTTCAAATCCTCCTGGTCTCTGACTAGAAGGAAGAACCTCAATATACATCTTTCCAGGACCTGTGTGAAAAACAAGACTAAAATCAAGCTGAAGTTCTTTTGCAGGCATTAGTAATGACAGTGCATAAGAAACATCACTTGTTGCTCTTGATAAATCTAGTTTTTCCTGTTCATCAAGATCTCCTATCCACTCTCTTTCATCTTTTGGATATATAATTGCTTCAAGAGGTCTTTTCATAAAATGAGGAACAGCCACACTAAAAGTTTCATAATCTCTTACAACAAGACCCTTTGGATTTTTTCTATTAAACCAGCTTATAAAAGGTTCTTCTGTCTGATTTAAAAAATCAAAATCTCTTCTTATATTCTGGGGAAATCTACTTACAAAAGCAACATGATAAGCCCCATGCAAATGATTTCCTGTTATACCTCCTGTATTTTTTACAACCTGACAGCATTTAAATCCAAAAGGTTCATGAAATTTTCCATTAAAAATTCTCTGCTCAAGTTCTCCAATTAAATCAAAAGAAAGAGCATGGTCTTCATAAGGCATCTCTCCTATATCCTTATGTTGTGTAGTAGGCCATGCTAAAAAATTAATTCCTCTAAAATCACCATGCTCACCCATCAAATCAAAAGTTTCATCAGGATTTAAAAAAGAAAAACTATTTGCCTGTGCAAATGCATAAGCACCTGAACTTAATCTTCTTGCAGTTACCAACAACTCTTTGTCTACATCTCCATTGCAAATAGGACAGGGATTTCTTCCTTCATAAACATGCGGTCTTTTTCTTCTTTCTGGACAAAAAACTACTCTTGGAGAATTTCCAAATCTTGGATCAACAGCATAATTACAAGGCCTATGGCATTTTTCTCTCATTCTTCTGAACATCTCTTCAAAATCAGGTTCACCAAGACTTGAGAGATGTCTCTCAAGATCCTCTCTATATCTGCATTCAGAATTAGAAACTTCAGGGGCTATTGTCATTTCTGTATTATTAATTTTTATTTAAAGAATAATAAAAAAAGAGTTAAAAATACTTTCGGTTAGTGAAAAGTCTTTTTTGAACACTCCTCACACCTATTTATTAGTATACTAATCATAAGTATTCTTTAAGGTTTTTTATACAATCAAAATCTTCTTTTCTGAAATCTTGGTTTGTTTTCCATAGGCTTTGCAATACTGACTTTCAATTCCCTTCCGTGGAATTCCTTGTTATTGGTTTCCTGGATTGCTTTATCTGCACTTTCTTTTTCTTTGAAAGTTATAAAACCAAAACCCTTTGACTTTCCAGAAAATCTGTCAGTTATCAGCCTAGTCTCTTCAATCTCTCCAAATTCAGAGAAGTGTTTCTCTAAATCCTCTTTAGAGACCTCAAAAGAAAGGTTTCCAACAAAAATCTTATTTTCCATTTATCCTCCTGAAATTTTATTTAGAATCCTTAATCTCCAGCAACTTAATTTTAAAAAATAGCTTT
Source organism: Candidatus Pacearchaeota archaeon (assembly GCA_014728565.1). Lineage (GTDB taxonomy): Archaea > Nanobdellota > Nanobdellia > Pacearchaeales > GW2011-AR1 > ARS1285. Next base: position 742 of record WJLK01000125.1, on the reverse strand, counting down.
TTCCCAGCTAAAGGATGATTCATGTCAATAACTAAAGAATTCTCTTTTACATCATCAACTTTAAGAGGAATTTTTCTTCCATCAGGAGTATGAGCAATAATAATAGAACCTTTTTGTGGCTCACCCTTTAGATTCATCTGTTCTTTTGGAATCTCTCTGACAAGTTCCTTTTTTGGCATTCCATAAGCTTCCTTAGGTTCAATTGAAAATTCTTTTTCCTCCCCTTTTTCCATTCCTAAAACAGAATCTTCAAAACCTTTTATGACCTGTTGATTTCCAACCTCGAATTCCAGAGGATGGTCATGGTCTCCATGTTTAGAACTATCAAAAACCTCTCCACTTTCTAATTTACCCTCATAATCTAATACAACAGTATCGCCTTGTTTAACAGCCATTTTAAATTTTGAAAGAACACCCTTATTCTAACAATTTATTCTTTTAACAAGAAAAAAAAGGACTTTTTAAGTCTTTGGGTTATCTTATCCAGTGTCAAAGCAAGTGACATATGTCGATAGATGAACTGAAAATTAGTTCGCTGGTAAATACTAGTGAATTATATTGAAAAAAGAGATATAAGAAAAGAATTTTTTAAACTAAGAATATAAAACATCACTCATATAATCAATGTAAAAGAATTCTAAAAGCTATGTTTGGATATGAAGTAACCTCTAGAACTCTTCAAAGATGGGAAGAGAGATTAAGGAAAACAGAATGGGATTTAGAAGACTATTCAAGAAGACCT
>WJLK01000015.1 GCA_014728565.1 Candidatus Pacearchaeota archaeon | reverse complement strand
TGGTAGTACCATCGTGACGTACCTCTTTTGATATTCAGAAGTGGTGATGGTACTACTATTTTTCGGTTTATGAATTGAGAACTCTTAATTCATTTATAAAGGATTTTCGGAAACTCAAGTATGATGAATGAAAAGGGAGAAAAACAGGTTTTTAATAGGATTTTTATATTTTTGCTCTTACAGAGTGCTTTGCACCACAGGCAAGGCAGTGAACAAAGGTAAACTCTTTTTCCTTTATTAATTCAGTATCTGGTTTTCCACACTGACTGCAGATGACAAATTCTTTTACGTAGTCTTTAATTTTTTCATTGATTTTATGAGAGGATATTTTTCTTTGTAAAATAACTCTATTATTTTTAAAAGTTCCAGATGTAGCTAGTTCTTTTAATAAAAATTTTGACAGATGATGAGGATCTCTTCTCAAATAAGAAGCTATTTGTGTTATGTTGGTGAGAATTGTTTTTGTTCCTTCGTAACGACCCTCTATTTTTGGAACTTCAAACCTATTATTACTTTCAATAGGTTTGATATCCTGATATGCTTTTTCCAGAAGTTTTTCGTAATTTTCCATTTTAATTCTTAGAAAAAGAGGATTTATAAGTTTATAGGTAGGTTTTATGTTCTAATTTTTGTTTTAACCAAGATATCTTACTCTTCCTGGTTTTGGTTCATAGATTATTCCCTCTTCAAGAAGTTTCTGAATCTCTTTATGAATTATCTCAGGAGGAGATTTTGTATTAAGAATTATATTCTCTTTGTCTATACCTTCATTTTTCTCAGATTTTTTGATTAGATTAACTATTTCCTCTCTTATGGAGTATAGCTCTTTTTTTTGCTGAGGTGTTAGAGGCTTGTTGTAAGAGTTTTCAATTTCAAGTTTTCTCACTAGTAGATATTTGGGATCTTGTTTTTTTACTATTTCAGGAAGAATGTAAAGTTCCTGATTATAGGATCTTAGAAGACCTATTACTAATAATGTATCGCCCTGAATAACATCTTTGAATTTTTTAATGTCCTCTGAAAAAACCCTTGCTCTTATCTGTCCTCCTCCGTCATCAAGAGTTATTGTTGCAAATTTTGATTCTCCCTCACCTTCATATTTATCTATAACATTTGCTATGATATTAACTCTTGTTATTTTTTTATCTCCTAGTTCTACAAACCTGAGTCTTTTGTTTAAACTTTCAGATTCTTCGAAAATCTGATTTGCTTTTATTAAATCACCTATTCTTAGTTTATAAGCAGTTTCTCTTTTTCTTAGTTCTGGCATGTATTTAGAATTTTGTTCAAATTTTTAAATATTTGTGTAATTAAGTGAGTAATTGATAAAATCCTGATTTTGGCTGGAAAATATCTGATTTTTTTATTAATTCCTGAATAGCTTCTTCAAATTCGAGGTCTGATAAATCTTGCAGAGAGTTTCTTAAAATATCTTCTGGTATTTGTTTACCATGTTCCTTTTCAAGTTTCCTTAGAGTATCTCTAACTAAAAAGATTTTACTTCTTTTTGATGAAGGTGTTGAGGTTGTGAATCTGTCAATGTCAAAAGATTTTGTTTCAGGATCATATCCAACCTGCATCATGTAGTATTTTGTTAGTCGGATTGCTACCTGAGCATCTAATCTTTCTACTTTTTCAGAAAGTCTTGATTTAGCATGAGCTTCTGCTAACCTTACTAATCCTTGAAGTTGTCTTGCAGAAATTGAAATTGAGGATTCTCCTGAGCTGGTAGCATTTCTTAGTTTGACATAAAAAATTTTAATTTCATCAAAAGCCTCGTCAGTTAAAACAGGTTCTATTTTTTGTTTTGCAAATGCGACATATTTTTTAAAAAGTTCTCTCTCTATTGGAGGCTTGGTGTCTTTTCTCTGATGTAATTTTAGCACATGATTGGCTATTGCATCATCCTGTTTTAGGTTTGGAAGGTCTCTTAAAATGAAGATCAGGTCGAATCTGTTTATAAGAGTAGGAGGCAAGTCTATTTGTTGAGTTATTGACTGGGTTGGTTCAAATCTTCCGTATTTTGGATTTCCTGCTGCTAAAACAGAAGTTTTCGCACTTAGAGTTGCCTGTACATTTGCTTTTGATATTGTTACTGTTTGTTGTTCTAAAGCTTCATGCATTGCTGACCTATCCTGGGAATCCATTTTTTCAATTTCATCAATGCATACTATTCCTTTATTTGCAAGAACCATTGCACCTGCTTCTAGGGACCATCCTTTTAAAAATTCATCCCTTACTACAGTGGCAGTTATACCTGCTCCAGTAGCTGCCTTCCCCACAACATATCTTCCTTTTGGTGCGATGTTGGATATGAATTTTAGAGTTACTGAATTATGAATTCCTATTCCATTTGATACAAAAGTATTTGTTGAAGGTATTGATAGATCATATACATTCTCTTTTTCTTTTTTGAGCTCTTTGATTTCTTTTATTTTTGACCAGACAATATTACTTTTAGCTATTTTTTTTAATAACAATAAGCCAGGAGTTGGTTTATCCATCTTTTCCTCAAATTTTTTAATAATCTTTTGCAATCTTATTTTACCTATCTTATTTCTTTTTTTCACAGTTCTCATCATAGCTGCAAAACTTCTGTCTCCATTAATTTTTGAATTATATTTTAGTTTTTTTGTTATATCATAAACTAGGTTTCCGCAAGGAATTAAATTATTGTAACTGTAAATAGGATTTTTCTTATTGATTTTAATATCTTTTCCTATTATGCTGATATTTTCAGAGAATTTTTTAATCATATATGTTGGGATTGTGAGAGAGTAGTAGGGTGTTTCTGAATTCCTGTAATAGTATTTTCTTTCCTTTGTTTTATTTAATATTCCAATTGAAAATAATAAATCAGATGCTCCTTCTTTAATGTTCTTGGAGGTGGTTGTTAATTCAAATCCTTTAAGTGTTTTTTTGTCTTTTATTACTCTACCATCACCTGAGAATAAACCAGATAACAAACCATGTATGAAATTTTTTGGAGCAAAAAATAGAAATTCAGGTATCTTCTTTATTTTTGAATAATCGCCCTTAATTCCCTTTTTTAATGAATCTAAGTCTTTTTTATTATAACAATATGCTTTTAAAACTTCTGAAAGATTTTTTGAGAAAACTGAAACAGATCCATTATCTGAGTTGTAGTTCAATCCTAATTTTTTAGAAAATTTAATTACTTTATTTTGAATTTCTTTATTTTTATTTGAGATTTCAATTGTCTTTTCTGATTTAATATAACCTTCTGCTAAAAAAATACCAATAAAAAATCCAAAACCATGGTCTAATCTGATTTTTTCAGGAAGTAGTTTTGATTTTGTCTTTTTTTTATTAAAAAATCCTGGGTAAAAATAATCAAAGATTTTTTTATGATAATTAATAGGTAATGGAAGGAAAATATTCTTGTTTAGATGCTCTCCTTTTATAGGAATTATTTCCCCATTTTTTGATAGTGTTATAAAGGAGTGGTCTTTGGTAGCTGTGATTTTCTTACCGTGCTCTGTTGATACCTCAATTAGATTTTTTTCTGGTAGATGTTTTATTATTTCATTAACTTTCTCCCATTTTGGTTTATGTTTAAGAGAGTCAATAGTCAGGACTTTTAGATTTTTTGGGAGTTTACCGAACTTTTTATATAGATTTTCTACAGAAATATACCCTGCCTCTTTTTTATAGATGTACATTATTTTTTCGTTTTTTCCAATTGATTTTGCTACACCAGGATCTCCCATTAAAAAAAGATGTATATCTCCCCTTGACACTGTTCCGTCAGGAGATGTTTTTCTTACACCACTGAACATCTGTAGAACAAGAGCTTCTTTTATTTCATCATAACCCCAGATACTAGGGGCGATACTGTCTCTTAATTTTTTGAATAATTCAGGATCTGCTGATAATTCTTCAATCTGTCTTTCATCCTCTTCTGTTATGTCTAGTTCTTCGTAAGTTGATTCTAGGCCTATTATATTATTTGCTTCTATAGCTAGATCAAATCTTGTTGAAATTGAACCTGATTGTAGTGGAACAGGGACTTCTTTTAGTATTCCAAGAATTCTTACCTTGCTTCCAGGTGTTGTTTTTTCTTCCATCCAGGGTTCAACAAGGTCCTCTTTTAGGAAAACAGCAATTCTTCTTGGTTGTTCTCCTCCAACTAGTGATTCTGGAGATTCCTCAACTATTAATCTTTGGGCATCCACCATCTCTTTGTTTATTAATCTAAACTGTCCTTTTCTTCCGCATGAACATCTAGTTGGTTCTCTGAATTTTTTTTCTATCTGAAGAACAGATATAACTGTTCCACATGAAGGACATTCAAATCTTGCATTTACAACCTGAGGTCTTACTTCAGATGCCTGCCTTATAAGACCCTCAAAAAAAATAAACTGGTTTAAATGATTAGCTCTTATATCTCTTATTCTCACTTCCTGTGTTTCAGGAAGATTATTAAATCTAATTCTTGGTTTTTCTATTAATCCAGTGTCCTCTAGTGCTACTTCCAGAAGTTCAAAAGTTTCTTCTGGATTAGCTATTATTGATTCTGCAAGATCTGGAGAGTTTGATGAAATATCTTCAAAATCTATGAAAACAACTTTTTTTCCTTTTCTTTTTGCATCTCCTATGACTTTCTTATAGGTGTCAAAAAAGAGTTTTGCATCTGTTGTCAGTTCTTCATTTGTTTTTGTTATTTGAGCCATTTTAACCTCGTTTTTCTTATAAAGGGATATTTCTATTTAAAAGTTTATTTTCTTGAAAAATATGTATTGAGTTTATTAGTAATTATTCTAGAAAATCCTGTTTTTACTTATTAACTTAATATTTTATGGAATTGAAGTTATTAAACTTTTTTGTTAGTATTAGGGAGTTATAAGGAATATATTGGTTTCACTGCTAGCTAGAGAGAGTTTTACTATATAGTTACTTAGTAGAATTAGCTTCTTTAAGAGTTTTTATTAGTTGCTCCATTGAATCATTCAATTGCTGATTGTTTTTAGTGCCTGTGCATACTAATTTTCCATTTGAGAATAAGAGGAATGTGGCATTAGGTTCAATTAGTTTGTAAACTAGTCCTGGAAACTGTTCTGGTTCATACTCTGTGTTTTCTAGTCCTAAGGCTAGAAAGTTTAAATTAAGGTCCATATCAATATTTCCAGAAGCTACTATATTCTGGACAGTTATTTTAGGTTTTTCAGTTATTTTTACATTGATTTTCTTTAAAGTTTTAATAACCTGCTGGATAACTAGTTTAACTTGTGCTATTGATTTTGTTCCTGTGCATACCAGGTTTCCAGAGGAAAATACAAGAACAGCTGATTTTGGTTCTTTTATTCTTAAGACAAGACCTGGAAACTGTTCTGGATTGTATTCTGTATTTGCTATTGTTTTAGCTAATTTAGTAAGGGGAACATCTTTTCCTAGAGAGGTAGTGGCAACAATATTCTGAATTTTTAGAGAACGTTTTGATTTTTTAGATTTTGATTTAGAAGCCATTTTATAGTTCTTATAAAAACAAAAAAAGAGTTTTATTTATAAAGCTTTCGGTTGTTTTTAGGAATGTCGTCGATAAAATAAAGAAGAAAAATAAAAAGATTTAAAAGGGATTATATGGATTTTCTGTGTTTTTTATCATATAAATACTTTTAAAGTTTGGTTTTATTTTTTGAGATAATGGAAGTTCCAAGACCCACTCCTATTGAAGCTACTTTGGGTAAAATTGTTTATCAGCTAGGTTTTTTAACAAAAGAAACAGGCGATAGGAGAACTTGAAGGGATTTGGCTTTGTTAGCTCATAGTGCTTCTGAACTTCAAAGAGCAGGTGTTTCTGAAGAAGATATAGCTAGGATAATTTGGTGAGGAGGAAGAAACAGTTTTATAGGAAGAGCAGAAACAGATATGTTTAGTCCTGAACAGAAAATCTAGGCTTATCAAGCAGGTGTTGAAGCTGCAAAAGCTGATACTCGAAATGCATGGTAAGCTTATTGCAATGCTTTTAATGGAAAATATAAGGAATTTAAGCTTTAATCTTTTTTCTTATTAATAACTCTCCAGGCAACTATTCCAAAAATCACTAGAATTAATAGCAGAGATATAAAGACAACAACCTTATTTTCAAAATTTGTAACTATACCTTCTGTTACTAAAATACCTCCTGTTGCAAGTCCTGTTATCTGAAAGAGAAGTTCTGGTGAAAATAATCCTACTAGTAAGAGAGCAAAACCAATTACAGCTAAAATATAAAATCTTACCTGATTATAGGATTCTCTTGCTTTATCATACTCTTCCTGGCAGGTTTGAAATTCAGATTTACAAGGAGGGAATTCACAGTTTCTTGCTGGATCTCTTGATACAGTTGTTCCATCAGGACACTCTTTTACATCTTGAGCACAGACAATAGTTTCATTTTCTTTCATTACCGGACTTGGTCTTACTTCACCACAAAAATCATTGTATTCAGGACTGTCATAAAAAATACTGATTCCTACATTTACTAGAGAAACCAGTATTATGGTAAGTATAACTGAGACAATAATAGTAAGTGCGAGTTTGTTTATTTTTTGTTTTTCCATTTTTATAGCTGTTACATTAAGCAAGCTGAGTTTATAAATCTTGATATAACTTCAATATTTTTTGAAATCTAGATAATGAAATATATTTTGAATTGTGGAAATCTTAATAAATAAGTTTTTTTTATAAGAGAGATGAGCAGTGTTTTGATAAAAGAACTTGAAATAAATGAGGATAATCTATCTCGGGCTAATAATGGATTCTGTATTGCTGGAGATGTTAGTGCAACAAATACTTTAATTGGAGTATATGCATTGTCAGATAGAGGTCCTCTGCCTGTTTTTGTAGGAAAATATGATGCAAAGAATGTGAGAGATTTTAATGACCAGGTTTTATTAGATTCTCTTAAAAGAGCTGGAGTAAATATAGATGATGTTGAATCAGCTGTTTTTAGTCCTGCTGGAGATATAAGCACAGATAGAAGAACCTGCGACCTGACAAATGCTAAATTTAATATTGATGCAGCTACTATGAATATACCCTCTGTGGCAATTATTAATGATTATACAGCAATTGCATATGCTGTATTATCTTTTGGATTAAAAGGAGATCTTGAGCATCTTGTACTTCCACACAGTTTTAAAGGTTCTGATGGCAAGGAATATTTTGGTGAGAGAGTTGAAAATGAGACTATTGCAATTCATGGTGCAGGAACTGGTTTTGGAACTGCAAGAATCTTTTGGGATAGAGAGAATGGAGAATATAGAGTAGAAAATATAAGACCCAGAAGATCTGAGGGAGGGCATAGAATGATACCAGTTACTACTCATGAAGAAGTAGATTTAGTTGATTGGCTTAAGGATTATAAATATGATGGTTTTAATCCTCCTTTAGAGGCAATACTTTCAGGACAGGGAATAGATGATGTATTTGAGTATTTGATTAGAAGATCTGGGAATAATTTTATGAGAATACCGAAAAAAGTTAAAGACCCTGCAGTGTATATTGCAGATCAGGCAAGAAGAAATCCAAATACTGAATTTGCACAGACAATGGATCTTTTTTGGACAATTTATGGAAGAGCTCTTCATGATCTTGCAGTTCATGAAGTAGCAAAAGGTGGTGTATGGGTGAGTGGAGGAATTATAATGGGAGAGATAGAGTATAATCCTGGAACAGGAGTTGTTGATAAGAGAATTGCAAGAAGAATAATGAGTGAGTTTGATAGTGGAGCTACACATAGAGACTGGTATTTAAAGATTCCTGTTAGTGCAATTATGGATAGATTAGTTGGATTAAAAGGAGCATTAGAAGTTGCCTCAAAACCTGCTTATTTAGAAAGAGAAAAATATGTGCCACAAGCAGCTTAATTCAATAATCTTTAAAAAATTGTTTTTATTTCTATAATAATGCAACAGACAAAATTTATATGGATGGATGGGGAATTTGTTGAATGGGAAAATGCTAAAATTCATATTTTAACTCATTCTCTGCATTATGGAAGTGGTGTTTTTGAGGGAATAAGATTTTATGAATCTGAAAAAGGACCTGCTGTATTTAGATTAAAAGAGCATGTTAATAGATTATTTCATTCAGCTAGTGTTTTTGATATGAAAATTAAGTACAGTAAGGGGGAAATTGAAAATATCATACTTGAATTAATTAGAAAAAATAATCTTAAGTCAGGTTATATTAGACCTTTGATTTATTTTGGTTATGGTAAGATGGGGTTGGCTCTTAAAGGAGCTCCTGTTAATATTGCCATAGCTGTCTGGCCATGGGGTGCTTATCTAGGTGAGAGACCTATTAAAATTAAAACAAGTAGTTTTATGAGATTACATCCTGAATCAACTATACAGAGTGCTAAGATCTCTGGAAATTATATGAACAGTATTTTGGCTACAGAAGAGGTTAAAAAACAGGGTTATGATGAAGCTCTGCTTTTAGATTGTAAGGGTAAGATTGCAGAAGGTCCTGGTGAAAATATTTTTATTGTTAAAAACAACAAGTTAATTACACCTTCTGTTGGAAATATTCTTCCTGGAATAACTCGAGATAGTATAATTAAGATTGCTTTTGATAGTGGAATAAATGTAGAGGAAAAAGAAATTTCTAAAGAAGAAATGCTTGTTGCTGATGAAGCTTTTTTCACTGGAACAGCAGCAGAGATTACAGCTATTGAGAGTGTTGATGATGTTTTTTTAAAGAAAAGTTTTGGTCCTGTAACAAAGAAACTCAGGGATATTTATCTGAATGTTGTGCAGGGAAAGAATTCTAGATATGAGGACTGGTTGAAGGTTGTTTAACTCTTTCTTTCAACCTCTTTTTTTACTTCTTCTAGTGTTGCAACATCGCCTGCTTTTCTATCAGGTCTTAGTCTGGTTATTCTTGGAAATCTCAGTGCAAAGCCAGAGGAGTATTTAGGTGATTTTTGGATGTTCTGGTAGACAACTGTTACAACCAGTTTGGGTTTAACTTCTACTGTTCTTCCATGTTCTTTTGTTATTAATGGTTTTAATTTTTTTGTTAGTTCTTTAAAAGTGAGTCCTTCTGTTTTTTCTTTTAATCCAGTAGAGACTTTTCCTATTTCCAGGAATTTGTTGTCTTTTCTGCAGGCAACTGTATAGGAGCTTAGCCATCCAGCTCTTTTTCCAGTTCCATATTCAGCTTCTATTATTACTAAGTCGAAATCATTTTCAGAAGGTTTAATTTTAATTCCATAACCAACTCTTGAACCTGGTTTATAAGGAGCTTCTAGATTTTTCATCATAACTCCTTCCTCTCCATCTTCTATTGCTTTTTTATAAAAATTTTCTGCTTTTTCTACACTTTCAGTTATAATTGCCTCTGAAGGTCTTATCTTATAAGGATGTTTCTCAATTATTTTTTCAATTATTTTTCTTCTTTCTTTAAAAGGAGTTTTGATTAAAGACTTGTTATTGTAATAGATAATATCAAAAACATTTATTTCAATAGGAAGTTCTCTTGCCATTTTATCAATATCATATTTTCTTTTTATTCTCTGGCTTATTTCTTGAAATGGCCGATATTTTTTTGTTTCTGGATCATAACCCACTGCTTCTGTGTCAAGTATAAATGATTCTCCTTTAATATATTTTTTAACATATTCTTTTACTTCTGGAAACTGTTTGCTTACATCATCAAGTCTTCTTGTGAAAACTTTTATCTGATTATTGTTTTTATTAATCATCATCCGAAATCCATCATATTTATAATCAATTAAAGCAGGTTTACCAACTCTACTGAAACCATCTTCAAAACTATCCTCTTTTGGAAATAGCATTACTTTAACTGGTTTTCCAGGTGTCAGTTCTGTTGACTTCAGGGCAGATAGTCCTTTGCAGGCCTGCTCAAAAACCAGTTTCCAGTCTGTTGATTTGTCATAAGCATCCTGGATTGTTTCTGTTATTTGTTTTTTATTTTCAGAATCCATGACATTTAATGATTTTTTAGAGGTATCTTCTTCTGAACTTGTTTCAAAGCAGGCATCTCTAATAGAATCTCTGATTGTTCCCTCTCCTGTTCCTACTCTTAAATCTCCTAATAATGTTCTGATTATGTATTTAGCTTCAGTTCCTGATGCAGATGTTAGTAGTTCAGAAATCAATGCTAGTTTTCTTTCAATTGTTCCCTTGCCTTCTAATTCAGGAAGTTTTTTTAAATTATCAAGAACTTTTTTTGCTGTTAGTTTATGAGAAAAGAGAGTGTTTTGTTTTTTTCTTCCCATTATCTGTTCTGCAACTTTTCCAATATCACCAATTTTTCTCCATCTTTCTATGATTTCTTTGTCAGAGGTTCCAGATGCTTTTGTTAAAGCCTTTATGCAGAGTTTTTCAGATATTCCAAATTCTTTTTCACTATAATCTGGAAATGTCTTTCCTTGAAGAAGGTAGATAATCTCTTGGTCTTTTTCTTTTTTTAGTTTTTTTAAAAAATCAGCCAGTATCTCGGTTTTTTTAAGTCTTGATGAATTTTGCTCTAGCTCTTCATAGACTTTACAGAGTTGAGAATATTGCATTATGCTTTAAGAAATTCTTTAGGATTATTAAAGGTTTTGAAAATTATGTAGAAGTTTTCTGAGTTCACTTCCCTCTTCTCTTGCCAGCTCTTACACTAGGTCGATTCTTGTTTTCAGGTGATTTTTTTCTTAATCCTCGGGATTTTTTACCAGAGGATGTTAATCCTCTATGAACTCTATGTTGGTTGGTTTTTTTTGTTATCCAGTTTATTTTTTTGTCTTTTTTGATTTCTGGTTTTGAGTAATCAACTAAAATAACTTCATAAAAATAATGCCTGCCATCCTTTGCTAGAGGATAGCTGTTAAGTACCTCAAGATTAGGAAATTTTTTCTGAGTTCTTTGTTCAGCAATCCATTTGTAATTCATTTTAACTGTTTTTCTAGGAGTCATTCTTTTAGATCTCCTTGCTTTACTAGGCCTAGGTCTTTTTCTACCTCCTCTCTGAATTCTTACTCTAGCTATTACAAATCCTTTTTTTGCTTTATAACCCAGGGAATGAGCTCTGTCTAATCTTGTTGGTTTGTCAATTTTTTTTATAGTGTTGTCTTTTCTCCACTCTATCATTAATTCTCTAAGTCTTTCTGGATTTGGTTTTTTCCATGTCTGTCTTAGTTGGTGATATAATCCTTTTGTCATTTTATTGCATTGAGTTATTAGTTTTTAAATCTATTTGTTTAAAATGGTCCAGCCAGGATTTGAACCTGGGACCCCTACCTTTCTGAGATTAAAAAATCTCGAAATCGAAATTCAATTTTATCAGAGTAGTGCTCTAACCTGGCTGAGCTACTGGACCGATTTATAAGAATTAGAATTATAAAGGGTTTATAAGATTTTTTATTTATTGAGAACTTTCAGCAAGTTCAAGAATTAAATTTCCTCTGTTAAGCTGGTATTTTATAATAGGAAGATTTATATTCAGAGTTTTATGATAAATTTTATCCTTGGAAAGAGCTTTTATTTCAATTGAATTTTCTAGTTGATTAACAAGGATGTCTTCTATATCCTTAACACCTGGAACTTCTAGTTCGTAAATTATTTTTCCTGAGAGTCTTCTTATTTTTGAGATAGGTTCTTTTTTTGGAAGTTTTGAAAATTTTTCTATTTTCTCACTTGGAATCTCTTTTTTTATTTTTTTATCAGAGTTTTTCTGAGGTAGAATTTTTTTTCCATTAACAAAAAATTGGACATCAAGGTCATTTGGGAATCTTGGATGAATTCCCTGAGGATTTTTTCTATCATCTTTTTGCATTTGTTTTTCTATCATCTTTAACATTGATGGAATTTCTTTTAATGCAGTGGCAAAAATTCTATCAAGTACTGAGTTATTTGAATAAGGCAGTTGTTCAAAGGAATCATTTTTTCCAATTAGACCATAGTCCTCTCTATCATTTTCTGATTTAAGATTCCTTCCACAATGAGGACAAAAATCAAAATTATTCTTAATTCTATTATTGCATTTGGGGCATTTTTTTCCAAACATTTTTTGAATTCTTATAGATTGGTTTATTAATAAATTAACTTGTATTTAAAAATCTTGTTATATACTGCAAACTAGACTTTTCATTTATTTCTTTAGATTATATGAATAGTAAAACTTTTAATATCAAAGATATGTTATTTTAGCATGGAAAATAAGGAAAAATCAAGGATAGATGACCTTATAAAGAAGTATAAAATTGATGTAGAAAAACTTAAAAAGGAGCAGTTGAGACTAGCTAAAGGTCTTAAAATAAATGATAAAATTGATTTTTCTCTGGCAGATAGCTTTGGTGCTTTTGATAATACTTTTATTGGAAATAAAATGCTTTCATGCATTGTTGTTTGTGATAAAAATTTTGAGGTTACTGACAGAGCTTATTCTTTTGAAAAAGTTAAGTTTCCTTATATTCCTGGATTTAGGAATTATAGGGAATTGCCTGCTATGTTATTAGCCTTTGAAAAATTAAGTGAAAAACCAGATGTTGTTTTTATTCCTGCTCAGGGAATTATTCATCCAAGACTGGGATTAGCAAGTCATTTTAGTTTATCTACAGGAATTCCAGTTATTGGTGTTTCAAACTCAATTGTTGATTGTGAGATTAATAAGGGATATATTTTAAGAGAAAATAAAAGAGTTGGGAAAGTTTTGATAAGCAAGCAGGGTAGTAATCCTATGTATATAAGTCCTGGAAATTTTATATCAATTGAGACTGCTCATGAAATCTCTAAGAAATTAATTAACCCCCCTCATAAAAGACCAGAACCTCTGCATCTTGCAAGCAAGTATCTGAAAAAAGTTAGAAAGGAATTAGCTGTTTGATATTAATAATTTTTTTAGGTGATTAGTGCAAATCCGCACTAAACTACCCTTCTTACAATACATATATCAATCAATAGCTTATAAACATTATTATTCCTATTATTAAATCTGAATTCCATTTCTTTTAAGTATAATGGATAATTCTTTTTATTAATTCCATGATATTTATGAAATCGTTCTTTAGCATAGCTCCAGAATCCTTCAATTCCATTAATATGATTTCTCTCCTTTACAAACTCATCCTTATCATGCCTTATGATGTTATGTTTTCCATATTGATGCAAACTAGCATAGCTCTTGAATCCATCTGTGTAAAACACAGATCCTTTCTTAGTCTTAGACTTAATAGCTTCCATTAATGTTGGAGCTTTAACATTTTCAACAATTACCGTATAAACTTTTCCCTTTCTCTCGATGATACCAAATACAATTGCTTTATTATTAGCTCCTCTTCCTCTCTGACCTTTTCTCTTTCCACCAAAATAACTTTCATCTAATTCCAATTCTCCATTTAATCTTTTAGCTTCATTATTTTGATAATCATAAATACATCCCCTAAACTCATTAAACTTTCTATGGACTACACCGTAATCAAGTTCTAATTCGCTTGCAGTTTTTCTAGCAGAAATTTCTAAATAGAAATAATAAAGAATTTGTAAATCTCTTTTTAATTTATTAATAGAATAATACTTATTGCAGTGTTTACATTTGAGTCTCTTGTCTTTTAGTTTATAGAGTCCATATTTATCACAAAATATGCATTTTCTACCAAGAAAATACATGTCTGACATCACCTTTTTCATTACTATCGTCGTAGTTTTGTTAATATTTAAGCTTTTTTGGTGCTAAAATGCTATAATCACCTAAATATTTATAAGATAAAAAAGATTAATTGAATATGGGAGATTTTTTAGAAGCAGTAGTTGATAGTTGTGTAAAAGGTTACGATTCTACAAAAGCTATTCTTCATGTTCCAGAAGGAGATTTTATTATTCCTATAAAAGGGCAGGAACCTATTGTTCATAAAGAACTAGCAGGATTTGAATTACCTTTTGTGCTAGCTTTAGAGAAGGGAGATAGACTTGATTTTTATCATGGTTGTGTTAGTGGAACAGGATCACATTATCCAGTAACTATAGAGCATGGTCATTATGTAAGTGTTGATATATATAGAGGAGATGAGTTAATTGCTAGGTTTGATTCTAAACAACTTCAACAGCTAACTGAACAGAGAAGAGAACGAGAATTTCAAGAATCTTTTTTAGAGGCAGCATAAAATATTTCTAATTTCATTAAATAACTTTAAAAACCCTATATTATACTTATTTCATATAAGTGAAGAAGATTCATCTAAAGAATCTTAGGTGCTATATATAATGGCAAGAACAAAAAAAACAAAAGCTGCAGGAAGATTCGGAGCAAGATATGGAAGACGAGTCAGAGTAAAAATAGCTGATATAGAGACAAATCAGAGAAAAAAACAAAACTGTATATTCTGCACTGGAATTGCAAAAAGACTTTCCAAAGGAATATGGGAATGTAAAAAATGCAGAAAGAAATTTGCATCACACACTTATTTTTTGAAAAAAGAAAAGTAAAATTTAAATAACCTCAAAATAACAAAATAATATGGCAAATTATAAATGTTTTAAATGTGGAAAAAAGATAACTAGCAAGGTTTTGGAAAAGAGATTTCTCTGTCCTCATTGTGGAAGAAAGATTTTTTATAAACCAAGACACCATGTTACAAAAATAAAAGCAGTTTAATTATTTAATAAAATGGATGTTGACAAGGAGACTCAGGAAAAAATTCAGGAATTGCAAGCTGGTGAGCAAAACCTGCAAAGAATGGTTATGCAAAAACAGGCTTTTCAGATGGAACTAACAGAAACAGAAAATGCTCTTTCAGAAATATCAAAAACAAACGAAGAAGTATTTAAGTTAGTTGGACAGATAATGGTTAAAACTGACAAAAACAAAATTCAGGAAGAACTAAAGAAAAAACAGGAGATTCTTTCTTTAAGATTAAAATCTCTTGAAAAACAAGAATCAGAAATATCAAAATCACTAGAGAATTTAAAAAAAGAAGTCATGGAGAAATTAAAATAATTTTTGAAGAACTTCCAAAATCCATTAACTACTTTATAATAAAGAATATTTAAAAACAGTGTCAAATTAAAGAATATTTTCATAATCACAGAAATCTTTATAAACTTCATAGGATAATTGTTATTTATGGTCTTTGATAAGATAAGAAAAGCTTTAGGCAGTAAAGAAGAGGAGCCTGAATACATAGAGATTGATCTTGGAAAAGAAGTTAAAAAATCAAAAGTTATGGTTCATCCTTTTATTCTAAAGAGTTTTGAGGATGTTAATCCTATTTTAAATGCCTTAAGAGAGGGATATACAATAGCAGTTATTGATATAAAACCTCTGAAATCAAAAGACATAATTGAATTAAAAAGAGCAATCTCAAAAATTAAAAAAACAGCAGATGCTCTGGAAGGGAATATTGCTGGTTTTGGAGAAAATATTATAATAGTTACTCCGCAATTTGCAGACATTCATAAGTCAAAATCAGGTTCATCAAATCTTGTTAAAGAGGAATAAGATTAATTCTGAGAATTTTATATTATCTTAGGATTTTATATTATCTTAGGATATAGCTTTAAAGTTTTAATAACTCTGAGTGTTAAAATGACCCTGTTCTCTTAATCTAGTTACTAGTGATTTTAACCTGCTGGCATAACCTTTCATATGCTCTAGAATTTGGCTAAAGCCAGTTTCATGAATATTCCCAAATTTAATTCTTCTTGTTCCAGATAAACAATCATAAGAAGTTACATCTCCTCTGGAGCGTGTCTAAGAATTAGTATAATATCTTTATTATCAGCTCTTATTAATATCCTAATTTGATAGCCTAATACCCTCGCTGCTATCCTTGTTTGCATAGCAATAGTTGTTCTTGCGTGAAGTCTGTCTCCTTGCCAGTTTGTTAAACTTCCAAAAGGACTTTC
>WJLK01000124.1 GCA_014728565.1 Candidatus Pacearchaeota archaeon | reverse complement strand
CTAATGTTTTAGTAAACACTACTGATGGTTTTACTAATTCAACTGTCAGAAGAGGACAGGGTTCAACTGAAACAGAAGTTTTAGGTTACAAACTGTTTTTTAATGGTGAGATGGTAGAGGAAGTAACACAGACATTAGGTCCTCTTGATACAGATACACATCAGGAAACAGGAGTCACACTTTCAGTAGGAGATACTGTATCTGTTGCAGCTAAAGTAGGTGATACTTATTGTGCAGCATCATCAGATTATGTTGTTGAAGAGAGTGATAGACATAATTAATTTTACCTAATCTTTATAAATTAATGTTTCTTTTAATTTTTTAAGAGGTGTAGGAATGAATTTAAATTTTATTTTCAATAGAATATCTAATAGAAGGCTCAGTAAAAAATCCCAGGCATCATTGCTTGTGACTATTTTATTGCTTCTTATGGTTATAGCATCTGTTGCTATAATCTGGAACGTTGTCAGAAGCACTATTTTAGGTAGTGAGGAGCAGACTAGTGGACAATTCGCATGCATGAATGCTCAGATGGAGGTAAGTTATTTTAATGCAACTGAGAATAAACTTACTGTCAGGAGATCTCAGGGTGATAGTAAGATTAATGTTACAGGATGCAGGATATTTGTTGAAAAAAATGGTTTTGAAAATGAGATTGAAAGCTGCACAAGAAGTTTCATGCCTCTTGATACAGAAGAGATAACAATTTCATCAGGTATTTCCTCAGGCAACAGAGTAAGAGTTGTTTCTGTTATTGGAGAAACTGTTTGTGCACCTGGAAGAACCTTTCGTGTGAAATGAATTAAATTAGGTAATCATGATTTTTTATTGCTTAAATCTTTAATCATGTAATTTCTATTTTCATCAATTTCATAATCCTGTTTTATGTAGTATTCCCTGACACCTACTCCTGAAATTATTTTAAGGTTTTTAATTTTATTTTTCTTTGCTATTTCTTCTGCTTTTTTTAATAATTTTTTTCCAAGTCCCTGGTGTTGAATACTTTCCTGAGGTTTTTCTCTAATTCCAAGAGCTTTTCCATAAACATGAAGTTCTCTTATAATTCCTTGAAGCTCTTTGTTAGATTTAAAAATCCTTAATCTCAATAAAGCAAATAAAATATTGTTTTTGTTGATTATTTCCAAGAAAT
The DNA here is from genome assembly GCA_014728565.1 of Candidatus Pacearchaeota archaeon. Classification (GTDB taxonomy): domain Archaea; phylum Nanobdellota; class Nanobdellia; order Pacearchaeales; family GW2011-AR1; genus ARS1285. Next base: position 4,283 of record WJLK01000124.1, on the reverse strand, counting down.
ATTCATCTCCATCACTTGCTTTGTATTTTGTTATTTTAAGTTTTATTTTATTGTTTAGTTTTTTATTTTTAGATAGATCTCTTAATGCAAATCCAATTTCACGAAATCGTATTTCTCTGATTTTTGTTCGAGATTTTTTCAGTTTTTCATCAATATCTTTTCTTAAATCAATTCTTGTTGTTCCAGCTGTTAGGTAATCAGGAGGAATCTCTCTCATTACTCTCATTACTCTGCAGTATCCTGGAATGATTTTCATTATTTTTATTAATAAAGCTATTATATCATCTTTTGAGTAAGGATGGTAAAAATCCTTATAGTAAAGATTTTCTAATTCAGCTCCTTTAATTACCTGACATGGATAGATTTTCAATTGGTCTGGTTTGAATTCCTGGTTTTTAAAAAGTTTTTTAAAAAATTGAAAATCTTTTTTTGGATTGCTTCCTGGAAGACCCAGCATCATATGATAACCTATTTTAAATCCAGAATTTTTTAATTTTCTAGTTGCTTCAATAACATCTCTGACTTTATGACCTCTGTTTACATTTTTATAAATTTCATCATCAAGGCACTGGACACCTAGCTCAACTCTTGTGCAACCAAAATCCAGTATTTTTTTAATAATGTCTGGATTGTTATTTATTGTGTCTGGGCGAGTTTCAAGGCATAGAGCAACACACCTATATTTTGATTTTTGGTTGGTTTTTTTTGCTTCTTCTAGGTTTTTAGAATTTTTGTCATTAAGAGCATCATAGCATCTTTTTATGAAATTAGTTTGATAGTTTATAGGATATTCCAGGAAATTACCTCCCATTATAATTAGTTCTATTTTTTCTATAGGATGATTCATTAATTTAAATGCCTTGAGTCTTGATTTTATCTGTTTATAGGGATCGTATTTCAGTAAAGAAGCTCTTAAAACAGGAGGGCTTTTAGGTGTGTAGGATTGAGGGACATCTAGAGAGGGACAGTAAATGCAGTTTCCGTGTTTGCATTTTTTTGGCTTGCACATTACAGCAATAGGAGTAACTCCTGCAAGGGTTTTGCTTGGTTTTCTAATTTCATTTTTTTTAGGTAGTCTCATGTTATTAGTAGAAAGAGTTTGTAATTTAAAAAATAGATGTTTATTTTCTGGTTATATTAGGTTATATGATAAAGTATTTAAATTAACCCTGTTTTATTTTAAGGATGGTCAGTATAGCAGAACAAATCAGCAGTTCTGAGAGAGGAAGTGATGTTCATGGTTTGGTTGAAAAATAGCTTATTTTCTTCATTTAAGGGATGTTGATGTTTGTGCTGATGATAACTGGTCTAGTGCATGCAGTGTTTTAGAAAGATGGATAAATCCTTCTGGTTCTGGAGGGTTCTGTCAGGAACCTTGTCTTGAAGGGAGTTTTCATCACCTTTTGAATGAATATTCTCATAATCGTTTCTGTGAGAGGTGTTTTTATGGAACTCCTGGAGAATCTTCTGATGACTGGACATATGCCAAGGAGAGATTAGCAAGACAAATAATTTTTCAGGCAGAATCTCATAGCCATTAGCTAATAAACCTTATGTATTCATTAAGAGTGATGTTTTTCTTTTTTGCAAGTTTTTTCATTGTTTTCATTATTCCTGTCCCATACTGAGCTGATTTTTTCTCTCTATAAGCTGTCTCATTGCTCAGGTTGATATATTTTGCAAGCTGTATTAAAATATACTTTCTGGTCTGTTTTTTTATTTTTAATTCATAAGGAAGTTTAAGACAAAAATTCGCTACCTTTTTATCTAAAAAAGGCATTATTATTTTTTTATTATGATATTCAGCTGTTGCTAAATCCTCTTTATAATCAAATTTCAGTAAAGCTGAGGTTTCTTTTTTGATTTCTTTTTCAGAATTTTTTTTACTGAGTTTTAGATATTTTGCAAAACCTCCTAGAATTGTGTCAGCTCCTAATCCTGATATCAGAGATTTTTCTTTTGCATATTTTTCAACAAAAAATAAAGGAAAATTAGAGGAAACAGAAACTGGATTTAGTTTTTCTTTATAGTTCTGATTTATTTTTTTTATTTCTTCTTTGTTTTCTTCATAGAGTTTTTTTAGTATTTTTGTCTGAATTACAAGACCCTGTTCAATTTCTTTTTCATCCAGAGTTATCTTTTTTAGTTTTATATTTAATTCTTTTGCTGCTTTTTCAGCTGACTGAAAATCTTTGCAGTTTTCAATACCAATGACATATGCAGTGAAGGGTATTTTTAAATCAATCATAAGTTTTGCAATAATACAGCTATCCAATCCTCCTGAAAAAGCAAGTGCTATTTTTTGATTTTTATATTTTTCTATACTTTTGATTAAAAGTTCTTTTAATTTTTTTACATAAAATTTTTCATGCATCTTAAACAATAATAAATTAAATTTTAAATTTTTTTAATTATAAAATAAAGATGTTTTTATAAGTTAATAATATTTATATAAGTTTATAGTTTATGGGATTTATGTCAGAAGGATTACAAGAAGTAGTATTTAGATTAACAACAGAGGCTAAGGTTGGAGAGGGTGTTGAAAAAAGAACCTATAGAGCCAGTGTTAAACCAGAAGCTGATTCTTTTAGGCATGATAGCTGGAATCAAGAAAGTCCTAAGTCAGGAGAGTTGTTTTTTGCATTGCATGTTAGTGATGGTGATTATCAGGATGTTTGTGAATCTGTTCGAGATTATCGCAGATCAGGTGAGAGCAAACCTGATTTTGCTGAGTTTTTAGATTATTTAAGATCTAGATATATTCATAATATGCCTCAGGGAGGAGAGGGAAGACTAGTAAAGGTTTACAAAGATAAGGGAAAATATATGATTGCTGGTGAGAGAGTTGTTAATAAAACAAGAAAAGGTTGATTTTTTTAAAATGTCTAAGGAGATTTTTGAGCTTGAGACAGAGACAAGAGAGATTTATACATTTACAACAACTACTAGAAGAAGATTTCTATTTCTTGGAGAGGAAACTACAACAAATTCCTGTGAGATGCAAGATAGAGAGGGAAAACAAAGAGTTTTGAAATATTTTGCCTATGTTTCATCTGGAACAGCTGATAGAGTTGTTGAACAGAGTCAGCGATATTTAGGAGAGCCTGATAAATTAGCTCAATTAGTTGATAATGCTCAGAGAATGAGTTTAGGGGAAACAGGTGGAATCGTGATATGTGTGGCTGCTTTAGAGGGTAATCTGGGAATTAAACCAAGCTCAAGAGTAAAATATTCAAGAAGAATCAGTTAAGTTTTTTAATTTCTTTTAGCAGAGAATTTTCAGATAATAATTTTTCTTTTCCAGTATTCATGTTTTTTAATTTATATTTTTTCTTTTTAGCTTCTTCATCTCCAATAAAAATAACAAGAGGTATGTTACATGAGTTTGCATAATCAAGTGCTTTTCCAGGTTTGTTGTAAAAAATCTGGCAGGGAGTTTCTATTTTTCTTATTTTACCAGCAAGTTCAACTGCTTTTTTATCCTGATCCAGGCTTATTATCAGGATTTTTTTATAACTCGGAGTTAGTTTTGAGAGAAGTTCAAGTCTGTCTAAACCAAATGAGATTCCTGTTGACTGAATTCCATTTATTGGATAGGAACCTCCTGCTGTAATTGTTTCTTTAATATCTGATTTAATTTCAAAAACAATCCAGTTGTAATATGAAAGGCCACGTGCTAAAAAAGGTGTGAATTTAGTTTTAATATTTAAAAACCTGCAGATTTCTCTTATTTCTTTTATATCTTTGTAGTTTTCATATCTTTCAAAGTATTTTTCTGGTTTTTTGAAAATTTCAAGGATTTTTTCAGCATTATATTTTTTTAAGTTCTTTTTTACCTCAGATTCTGGTTGTTTATCAAGTTTGTCAATCTCTCTGACAATCTGCTTTTTATTGCTGATTTTTTGTTCATCAAGTATTTCATCTAATAATTTTTTGTTGTTGATGTTGATTGTGAAATTTTTAATTTTCAGTTTTGTCAGGATTTCACTTGTGATTTTTAAAATTTCAGCAACATCCTTTAAGTCAGCACCTATTATATCTGCATCACACTGAGTGAATTGTCTCCAGCGATTTCCAGTAACTGGTTCATCACGAAAAACAGGACCAATATTATAGATTCTTAGAGGAAGTTTTTTATTTTTAGACATTCTTTTTAACTGAAAGGTAAATTCATATCTTAGAGCTAGTTTTCTTTTTCCTTTATCTGTTAGTTTAAAGGTGTCAGAAACAGCTTCATCATCAGGATTATCTTTTTTTACAAATTCCTCGTATTCAATAATTGG
>WJLK01000123.1 GCA_014728565.1 Candidatus Pacearchaeota archaeon | reverse complement strand
ATACCTCTGGCATTTTTTAGTATGACTTCTGGACTTTCATAAATCGGAATATCTTTTCTTATCCCAGTAACCCAGTTTTCCATTAAGACTTTTTTTTGTTGTTTTGAAAATCCTTCTAGAACTCTTGCTTTTTTTGATACTCTTAATGAACCATCAACATCATTTGCATAATAATGAGCAAGAAGCATCTCTCTTTTCTGAACATCAGTCAAATCCCCTTTTAATAATCCATTCTCTTTTAGAAGTTCTTCAGCTCTTGCAATTCTTTTCTGTTCATCTAAAGTGTATTTTCCTGCCTTTATATCAGCAACTCTCTCAGCACCCAGATTTAATGTTAATTCTCTTTCAACATCTGCTGTTCTGACTCTTTTTGCAAGAGCAAGCTGGGATTCACTAAACACCTGACTGTTTAGTTCAGCCAGTTCTCTGGCCTCTATTACTTTGTAACCAGAAGGAATTTCATCTCCAACACTTGCAAGAATTTTTACTGTTTTTCCCTTTACTGTCATTTCAAAAGTATTTTCTCCTATCTCTCTAAGATTTTTTCCCATCTGTTTTAGAAATCTTTTATAATCACCTTTTGTTGCAAAACTAACTCCATGAAGAACCTCTCCACCCTCACTTATAAGTATGCTTCCTGACTTGACAGCCCCTATCCTAGCTGCCTTTACACCTTTTGCAACAAAATCAAAGACACCTGTGTGTCCTACTAAAATCTCAGTTGCCAGTCCTGTACCAGGAGCAATGCTCTCTGCAACCAAACCAACCATGCTTTCATATCCTTCTGAAACAACAAGATTAGATAGAAAAGGAAAATTCTTAACAATTCTCATTTCACCTATTCCAATATAAGAAGCAAGTTGATTGGCCTTTACTATCTGACCTGTCTTGACCATGCTGCCCATTATTTTACCTGTTGCAATAGGTCCAAACAAAAGAACAGCATTAATTAAATTAGCCTGTGCAAGAGCTTTATCCCAGGGATCTGTTAAGATTCCGGGATCAATTATTCCCTTATTAGATATAAATCTTGGGTCATTAAGTATTTGCTTGTATTCATCAATATACTCTCCTGCTATTAATCCCTGTTTTTTTGGAGCTGCAATTCCAAGTCCTCTATTTTTTAACTCTGTCTCAGACTTATAAACATCAGCATCATTTAAAATCATGACAACATCAGGAATATCTAATGCACTTTCTGATGCAGATACATAACTCTTGACTAAATCACTGTCTTTATCCATTTCAAAGAGATCTGAAAAAATATCTCTTTTTTCAGATGCTGATGCTGAGTGGTATTTTTCTAAGTTATCTGATTCAATTACCATAGACCATGCTAGTATTCCTTTCTGGTCTCTTGAAAGTTTCCAACTTTTTTCCTGAAATGCCTCCACTAAAACTTCATTTGAAGCACCAAGGCTTATGTCAGTTTCAGTTCCTGGAAGATGACTTCTTCCATAAGCTAGTCCTCCTGTTGTTAATCCAAACAATTCTTTGGATTCTCTTCCAAGTTTAGAATAAGTATAAGCAAGACCATTTAACTTAGTTTGTTTTCTTAATTTTTTTGCATTTTCATTATCAGGATTTGCTTCAATAGCTGAAACAATCTCTCTCTGCGCTCGATAAAACTCATTCATAGCAAGACTAATGCTGGCCTGTTTTAAAAAAGAGTCAGATATCTCCCCATCTGACTGAGCATAATTTTTAATAAATATATCTATCTCCTTATAAGCCTTTGAATACTCTGATGAAGCAACATAACTTTGAGTTAATCCATAAAAAGAGTCTCTTACTAACTCAGAATTATCAGAATCAATTCCAACTTGCTTTAATTCCTTAAAAAGAGAGATTGATTTTTCATTATTTTTTAATATCTCTGAATATTGTTCAGAGTTTTTTATTCTTTTTCTATCATCAAATGCTCTTCCTCCAAAACCCACTCCCTGTTTTCCAATATCTTCTAAAAAACTAAAATATCCTCCTGTTTTTTCTAGTCTTTCAATAATGTTCCTATTGGCTTCATCAAGACCTCCTTGATAATGTAATGGATAGTAATCCTTCCCATTCAAAGACCAGGATGTTATGTACTCATTACCATTTAATATTTTGGTCTTAAAATATAATTTAGATGCAATTTTTGATGCATCATCTAAACCAGCACGATAGTCCTCACCTAAAATCAAATTTCCTGTCAGTGATTCTTCTTCAGTACTGAATCTTATTCTATAAAGTTCAGCTAAATTTAATTTTATGTTGTTTTCAAGTTCACTTCCAATAATCTGAGGATCACTAAGAAAGTATTCAGCCTCTTTTATCATTAAATCAAGATTTTCATCTAACTTAGCTCTCTTGTTTTTAACCATATACAAATTAGCCTTTAATTCCAAGAGCTCTTCATCTCCAATTCCTGATTCACCAATCTTTTTTTCTAAATACTCAATTGTTTTTTCAAGTTCTCTTTTCTTCCTGTTTTTTGGTTTTAATAAATCCTGAGAACTTACTGGTTTCAGCTCACCATTTTCATCATAAATCCCAATATTAAAATATCCCTCTTCCTCATCAATAAAACCCCACTCTTTAACTCCCTTTTCATTAACATGTCTTATAGAAAATGATTTTCCTCCACCATCATCAAGATTTTCATTACTTAACTGAAGATGACTGTCTTTTACCATTACCTCATGCCTGTCATTTGAAACTTTAATATCTCCTGCAATAACATCAAAAAAAGCAGAATAAGATTCATATTTTACATAAGCATCCTCTGAAACAGCTTTGTAATCAAGTTCATTTTTTATTTCAATAAGACCTTTAATATAAAACACTCCTTTTTCTGAATCAATAACTGAAACTGCATTTTTTTCATCTGCAATCTCCCTGCCATCAAAATAAATACTAAAAGGATTTTCATAATCTTCTGAATAAAAAGTTTCATGAGTTCTTGTATTTGTATACTCTCCTTTTCCTGAAAATTCTATTTTTTTGATATCTCTTTTTTCAAGTTCAATAACAAACTCACTATTTGATGAAATTACCTTATTGTTATCCTCAAATTCACCATTAATAACTGATATTAAATTATTGATTGGATCAAAAACCAGTTTTCCATTTTTATTTAATTTAAAATTATAGACTCTGTTGTTATAACCAAGACTGTAATCATCACCTTCTGCTGAAGTAAATTCAGCATACTCAACCTGATAATCTTTATCTATTATGAACTTAGAGTCTTTAATGT
>WJLK01000122.1 GCA_014728565.1 Candidatus Pacearchaeota archaeon | reverse complement strand
TGGAAATAATTTCGGAAAATCAGATGGTGATAGATTGAAACCTGTTATAGATAAGAATGTTTTGATTAAGGAGCTTGATAAAATAGGAAAGTCAAAATCTGCTCAAACTCAAAAACAAACCAGGCAACCATCTAAACAAACTATTAGTCAACAGAAAAAATCTGTGACTTCAAAAACTGTCAAATCTGTACAGAAGAATTCAGGACAGCAGTCTGTACAACCAGTGAAATCTTCTGATGCAAAAAATAAACCCTCTGAAAAAAATAAATAAAAATGGGATTTTTTAATTTTTTTAAAAAAAATAATGAAAAAGAAAAACCTGATAAAGAAGAATTTCCCAAAGAATTAGATGAAACTGCTCCTAAGAAAATTAGTGAAGAAAGAAAAAAGCAAATTAGTGCAAAATTGCTTGAGGGAAGTCAGGATGTTTTAAAGAAAATTAAATCAGAGAGAAAGAATGAAGATGAAGAAAAAATCAAATTTAAGGATCTTGAAGGAGCATTAACCAGTATAAATGATAAAAAGTTTCTATATGTTTTTAATAACTTCAGAGCAAATAGAAAAGATTTTGTTATCAAAAATTTTTCCAATATGAATTTTAAGTCTAATAGTGAGGTTATTGATTTTTTAAAAGAGCAAGTTATTAGTTTTTTTAATGGAATTTACATGGATTTAAAAGACAGACTTTCAGATTTAAGGAAGAAGGGAAAAGATGTTTCTTTTGTTGAATTTAAATTTTTATCTCTGCCTCTTAAAATAAAGTTATTAAATGCTGATTTTTCTGAAAAAAATTTAGGCAGAGTAATGAATTTGATTTCTTATATAGATAAAAATTTAAAAATTATTGAGTCAGAACTTGAAAAAGAACTAAAAGAAAAAGAAATTAAGAAAAAGCAAAAACAAAATAAAACAAGTAAGAAACTTTTGCCAAAGTCTGGTGTTTCTTTAAAATCTTCTCAATCTAAATCAAATCAGACTAAAAAACCTGCAAATGCAAAACTCTCTCAGCTATCTTCTAAACCTATTCAAAAAAAAGTTTCTAATGATCAGAATACTGCATCCAAACCACCTGCTAAAAAATCCTCTATAAAAAATAATTCTTCTTAGAAAAGTTTGAATAATTTATTTAAATTAATAACTAAATCAAAATTCTTCCTCTCTTTTTTTAATTATAAAGAAGATTATTATAAGTATGATTATTACTATTGCTAGGATTATTGATATAATTGCGAGGGTTGTTAGGAATTCTACTTTTAGAGGGAATCTTCCTTTTAGCACATGTACCAGGCTGTTTTCTCTTTCTCCTGAATAAGTAGTTAGGTCAACAAAAGGATTTTTTTCTAAGTCATCATCTGTTAATTCTTCTTCAATGTATATTTTTTTTGATTTTCCTTTAGGTATCCTTGTGGAGCCTTCTGTTCCAAGAATTGTTTCAGTAAATCCTATTATTACATTGTTTAATTCAACATCAACCCAGCAATCAACATCTTTTGAATTTTTTATTTTTATTATAAACGAGTTTTTCTGTTTGTTGTACTTAACATATTTTATATCTCTTTCACTTAAGTCACAACGATCTATTACATTTACTAGGCTTATGTTCACTCTTTTCTGAAGTATTCTATCCAGTGCAGATGAAGTTTGTCCGTATAGAGTGTATACTTCTGCCTGTAAGTTTTGGACTTTTGTTATGTTTGTGGAATAACTTATTGTTTTGAAATCTCCTGGTGCTATGAAAATAGGATCTATATCTCCTACCTTGCTTCTTTCTTCTCCTGATATAATTGTTATGGTTCCTTTAAAATAAGCAGGTATATTTGAATTGCTTTTATAAGTTACTTCTAATTGGGAGTTTACCTGATTGTATTTAACTGAATTTAATCGTAGTTCTAGATATGGTGTTGGTAATGGAAATAAATCAAGACCTTCTACTGCAGCAACACCTCCTGCTTGAGATCTTGCTCCTCTTGCAAATTTTACTATTACACTTATTCCTGCACTTCTTCTTATGTTTGTTGCAGCACCTACTAATTCATTTCCAATTAATACCCCTACCTCTATATCTGAATTTTTTAAATATTCTCTTATTTGTTCAGGAACATTTTCTCTTCCTGTAAATAAAACAGGTTCTTTTCCTTTCATTATTTCTGTTTCTATAAACTCTCCATTTGTTAGGATGATTTGTTTAGATGGTTTTATCTCAATGAATTTTTCTGTAATTTCTATATTATCTTTAAATTTATCTTCATTGTTTATTATTTCAGGGTTGTATTTAGAAAGAGTTTCTCTTACTTCTTGATCCACATATCCGTAAATTATTATTTTTTCGATGTTTCTTCTACTGAGTATAGAGTCTATTTCAAAGATGTTTCTTTCGTTGGAAAAAAACACCCATGATTCTGTTAATGTAGCATAGGGTGCAACAGCCATTGCACTAAAACCATAAGAGTCATCAACAATTATGAAATTGTTTATTTCAGGCAGTTCTCTTATTAATTCTAAATTTGCATTATCAGTTGTTATTTCATCAGCTCCTGCAAATCCTCTGTCTTCTATCATAGGAGGGTAATTGAAGATATAAGGTTGTCTTTCAGATGTTATTACTCTTACTTTTTTCTTTTTTGAAATTTCATTTAAAATAACATTTCCATGTCCTGTGCTTACTAAGAAATTTCCCTCTACTCCTAATAAGTTGGCATAGTGAAGTGAAGAATAAACATCTTTCCAGTCTTCTGAATTTGAGATTACACAATTAAATTCAGTTTCCTGAGCTGAGAGAGATGGAAAGATTATAAGGGCTAGTAAAATAACAATAATTCCTCTTTTTATTTTTTTCATAGTAATACTCTTTTTGAGAGATATATAAATTTTATTGTTTTTGGTATTAATTGTGTTTATTTTCTAGGATAAATTTTATTGTTTTTTCAAGATATAGAAACAGTTATAAATTTGATTTTACATCTTAAATGATGTGGAATGTTCTTTTTAATCCCAGCCTTGCAGAGAGACACCCCTTCACAATGATGATTATTGGTATTTTTTATTCTTCTGTTTCTATCTTATTAAGTGGATGGATATTTCCAGAGTACGCATCTCTGATAATGGTTTTTTTTAGTGTTATGTCCTGCTTGTATGTTGTTCAGGGAGCTATTAGAATTGAGGAGAATAAGGAATTTGATTTTAAGGGCGAGGGTTGGTTATTAAGAGAACATTTGAAGATACTTTATTTTTTCTTTTTTCTATTTATTGGTTTTGTGGTATCTTTTTCTTTCTGGACTTTTATTCTTCCAATTGAGAAGGTAGCATCTCTTTTTAGTCTTCAGGCATCAGTTGTTGAGGGTATAAAGGCAATGGTAGCAACTGGAAGTTCTTTTCAAAACTCTGCCTTTGTTATTATTCTTATGAATAATCTTAAGGTTCTTTTTATCTCACTTATTTTTGCCTTTTTTTACGGAGCAGGAGCTATTTTTGTTCTGGTATGGAATGCAAGTGTGATGGGTTTTGTTATTGGAGATTTATCAAGAAACACTCTTGGTTTTATTGCACTACCTATTGCTTTTACTAAGTATTTTTTGCATGGAGTTCCTGAAATGCTTGCTTATATAACTACAGCTCTTGCAGGAGGAATTATTTATGTGGCTTTATGGAGAGGGGATTTTTTCAGACCTGGAAGAGGAAGAAGAATATTTATTGACACTGCTATTTTAATATTTGTTTCAATAATTTTATTAGTTATAGCAGCTCTGATTGAGGTTTATATCAGTCCTTTTGTCTGATTTTTAAATTAGAACTTTTTCCAATACCAATAAATTTAAATACTTTTAAAAGTACCTTTATAGTATTTATGTAGTATCAAAAAAGTATTTAAATAAAGAAGATAAAGGTATAGTATTAAAAGAGGTTAGTAAATGGCTGAGGTTGTATTTAAAGGAGGAAAGATACAGACAGGAGATAGAGTTAAGATTCCTAAAGCTATTATGGATACTCTTAATTTAAAATCAGGAGGAAGAATTGTAATTAAGTTTGATCCTGAGGAAAGAAGAGTGATTGTTGAAGAGGAAAAGAAAAAAGGAGTAAGATTGAAAAAAGAGGAAAATGAATAAAAAAAGCATGGCTAAAATTGGTGCATCAGGTATTTTTGTTATTTTATTAGCTGTTTTTATTTTTTTGTTATTTATAGGATATACAGATGCAGATATAATAGAAAAAAATAATTATGTTTTAGGAGAAAAAATAAAATTTGATCTTTCTGAGTTTGGAAGTTATGAAATGAAGATTATAACTCCCAGTACTTCTTTTTTAAGATTAGGTGGACAGGATTTTTTTGTATTTGAGCCTGAAGAAATCGGAGAGTATATAGTTGAATTGGAAAATAGGAATAGAGGTAAGACTGTTATTTTTGATTTTGTTGTTTCTGAAAAACAACAAAATCAGCAAGAAAACATTGTACAGGGAAAAGCTGAGATAAATAAACCTGTTAAATGGATTCAAAAAATAAATAACACTGAAAAAGAGTATTTTACAGAAGCTCCGAAAAAAGAGGAAAAAATAATTTCTAATAATAAAAAGGAAGTAAAGGTTTCTTCTCCTCCTGATTTGCATTACAAGGATGTTTTAGCTTACACTTCTGTTGAAGAAATTTTGAAGTTAGATGAAAAAAATTTAATAAAAATTTACTGGAAGGAGGAAGACAGATATCTGAATTTTGAGGTTTTTGATGAAAATAAAAATGGTTTTATTGATAAAATTCAGTGGATAGTTCCTCATCTTTCTGAACAGACTTTTGAGATAATCATAATAACAAAAGCAGAACATCTGGATTCTAATAGGAATTTTATTGAGAATGTTTATAACGAGGTTAAGAAGAAGGATGAGATATGGAAGGAAATTCCTGAGGATCATTATGTAAGAGTTGTATTTGAGGAAGAACTTACAAATAATAATGATATAACAATTTATGCTAAAGCTAATAATGGAAGAGTAAAGGTTTATGAAAAAGATTCTGATGTTTTGGTAGCTGATTTTGGAATAATAAGTAGTGAAAACTGGTATAAGGTTTATCTAACTAATCTAACAGGAGAGCAGGATGTTTTTGATTTGAGAGCTATTGGAAATATTAGTTTTGATTATATTGTTGACCCAGTATTTCCTGAAAATTATTCTAACTGGACATACAGGAAAAATATAACAGTGAGTTCCTCAAAAATAACAGAGGATCTGGAAAATTTTCCTCTGTTGATTAGTGTAACAGATTCTAATTTATCTGATTATGCTCAGTCAGATGCAGGAGATATTGTTTTTACAGATGTAAATGGGACAAAATTAAGTCATGAGATTGAGTTTTATAATTCTACAAACGGAGAATTAGTTGCCTGGATAAAGACAAATCTATCTTCTTCAGAAGATACTGTAATCTGGATGTATTATAATAATTCAGAGGTTTCTAATCAGGAAAATTCTAACGATGTCTGGAGCAATGGCTATGCAGGTGTATGGCACCTCTCTGAAACAACAGGAGGAACAGGTGCAATTAAGGATTCTACAGGAATTAATAATGGAAGTGGTTCTTCTGGACTTACATTTGGAGGATCAGGACAGGTTGGAAAATCCTTGGAATTTGGAGGAACTTCTGGAGATGTTGTTCAGATTTCAAATCATGCAAGCCTAAATCCAGAGGAAATAACAATCTCATTATGGCTTAAAAATCTGAATACATGGGGTTCTAATGAGGGTGTTATTGATAAGGGTGATAATAGTAACAGGCAGTACTGGATTTTCACTAAAGAAAATGGGCAGATGAATGCTGATTATGATACTTCTGGTTCTGAGACAGATTTGGATATTTCTGGTTTGTCTCAATCAGAGTGGTTTCATTTAGATTATGTTTTAATAGAGGATTCTAATTTTTCAGTTTATGTAGATGGAGCTTATCATAGCAAGCAAGATATCACAGGTTCTTTAGTAGCTGGTGATGATGATTTGTATTTTGGAAGAATTGCTGACTATGGTAACTGGAATGGTTTAATGGATGAGATAAGGATTTCAAATACTCCTAGGTCCGGTGCTTGGATAAATGCTTCTTATCAGAACATGTATGATCCTTCTAGTTTTTATACTTATGGAGGTGAGCAGGAGCAGGTTTTTTTAACAGTTGATATTGTTTATCCAGAAGAGAGAAGTTATAATTATAATATTACTGAATTAAATTATACAATAACAAATGAAACTGCCTTGGATAAATGCTGGTGGACAAATAATTCTGGTAAGACAAATCATACTATAACATGTGGTGAGAATTTAACAGGAATGAATTCAAGTGAGGGGAGTAATGAATGGAGAGTCTATATTAATGATACTGATGGTAATGAGGATTTTGATTTAGTTATTTTTACTATTGATAAAATAAATCCTTTGCTAACTATTGTAAGTCCCCTTAATAAAAGCTATAATTTAACCTCTATGGACTTTAATATTAGTGGTCATGAAAACCTAAGTAATTGTGTTTTTAGTTTTAATAATTTCCAGAATAACTATACAATGACTGAATTTAATGACAGTTATTTTAATTATACAAATAGTTCAATGAATGAGGGAAGTTTTACAGCTGATTTCTGGTGTAATGACAGTGCAGGAAATATTAATAATACTGAGGAAATTGTTTTTTTAATTGACAGGACATATCCTTTAATTGAATATGGAGAAAATACCGAAAACAATCATGCAAATGTTACTAATAACTGGATTTATGTAAATATTACAGTAGAGGAAGATAATGAAGCTAATATTAGTTTCAGACTTTATGATGAGAGTCATTCTTTATTAAATGAAAGTATTTTCTATAATAACCAGAGAACAATAAACTGGACTGATTTAGATGATGGAAGTTATTATTATAATGTTACTGTTATGGATGGTGCAGGTAATTTTAATTTTACACCTACTAGAAAGATAAATTTAGATTCTGATGAGCCTGTTTTAAATATTATATTTCCTAAAAACAGGACTTATGGATATAATATGAGTGAGATGAATTATACTGTATCTGATAGTAATCTTGAAAGCTGCTGGTGGACAAATAATTCTGGTAAGACAAACAATACTGTGACCTGTGGCCAGAATATAACTGATATTTTTGCATCAGATGGAGATCATGAGTGGATAATTTATGCAAATGACAGTTTTGGTAATACAGGGAGTGATGTTATTTATTTTCATGTTGATACAAATATTCCTGAGATTTTTATTTATTTTCCTAAAAACAAGACTTATAATTATAATGTTGATGTTATGAATTTTTCAGCTAGTGATGATGATCTTGACAGCTGCTGGTGGACAAATAATTCTGGTAAGACAAATAATACTGTTGAATGTAATCAGAATATAACTGGAATGAATTCAAGTGAAGGCAGCAATAAGTGGATAATTTATGCAAATGACAGTTCTGGAAATATAGGGTATGAAGATGTAATTTTTAATATTGATACAACACCTCCTTTATTAGATATTGTAAGTCCTTTAAATCAGAGTTATAATCCTTATACAATGGATTTTAATATTAGTGGTCATGAAAATCTGGATTTTTGTGTTTTTAGTTTTAATAATTTCCAGAATAACTATACAATGACTGAATTTAATGACAGTTATTTTAATTATACAAATAGTTCAATGAATGAGGGAAGTTTTACAGCTGATTTCTGGTGTAATGACAGTTTTGGAAATATTAATAATACTGAGCAGGTTGTTTTTGAGGTTTCTTTTCCTCAGATAAATATTGATGTTCTTTATCCAGTAAACAATATAACTGTTGGTCATTATGACTGGTTTAATGTTAGTCTGAATATTAGTTGTCTGAAATCAGATTGCGGAAATATTAATATTACTCTAGATCCTGAAAACTGGTTGGATGATGAGTGGGAGTATAGAAAAAATCATACAATAGAGGGAAGCAGTGCTGGAGCTCAGACGAACTATGTAATCCATTTCATTGTTCATAATGGAACAGGAGCAGATAGTGGAGAAAATATTTATTGTAATGGAAAGTGCAAGTCAGATTTTGGAGATATAAGATTTACTTCAGATGATGGAGTAACTGAGCTAGATTATTTTTTAGAGGAATATAATTCAGGAGAAAATGCAAGTTTCTGGGTTGAGATAGATAGTATACCTGCAAGTCCTGGTTCAAAAGATATTTTTGTTTATTATGGTAATCCAAGTGCAAGTACAACTTCCAATGGAAGTGATACATTCCTGTATTTTGAGGGTTTTGAAACAGGAAATAAACTTACTTCTGGAACAGGAAGTATAACTAGGGAGGCAGGAGGAGTTACTGGTTCTTATCAGGCAGATGTTGATGGAGATACTGATTATGCTGTTGTTTATGACTCTAGCAGCGATTTTTCAAGGCAGGGATATTTTTATGAAGCACAGGTTAAATATCTGACTTCCGATACAATTCCAGTGGGTATTCATTTTGTTGGTCAGAATACAGGAGAGGATGGTTATCAGATGATTATTGATGATAGGGATGGAGGAAGCACTCCAAGCTTGAGAAAAGATACTGGTTATGGAAGTGCTGTGACTGGTAGTTACTCTGTGGGAACAGATAACTGGGTTTTTTTCAGAGCTTATGCTGACAGCAGTAATTTCTATGGAATAGTTTATGAAAATAGTTTTACTGGAAGTTCTGTGGAGAGTGTTCAGTTTTCTGATTCTGAATATTCTAGTGGAAGTGTGGGTGCTTTTGCTTATCAGGATGGGGGAGGAAAAATAGATAATTTAAGGGTAAGAAAAAGAGCTAGTCCTGAGCCTAGTCATGGAGCATGGCAGGATGAGGAGGATTATGCTCCTGAAAAAAATATTGTAAACACCACAATTGGTGCAGAACCTTTTTATACTAATGTTAGTAATCCTTATAATTTAAGCTTAAGTAAGGATGAGAGCCAGGTAGTTGTTTTCTGGGTAAATGCTACTTTTTCTAGAGGAAATTATGATTTTTTTGCATATGCTAATCTTACTAATAATATGAGTATATTTAATATTACTGAAAAGTGGAATGTTACAATTGATGGAGTTTCTCCTGTTATCCAGAGAATAGGAATAAATAATTCTTATGGATGTAATACAGGTTCTTTAAGAATTAACTGCACTGTTGTTGATGAAGTCTCTAATATAAGTTCAGTTATTATAAGAGCTTTAAAACCAAGTGGTCAGGATGATTATGATGCTCAGTTATTATCAGGAGATACTTATTATTCTGATGTTTCCCTGGATGAGGTTGGTTCATGGAGTTTTATGTGTATTGCAAATGACAGTTTTAATAATAAAGCCAACAGTACTTCAAGCTCTATAGAGGTTTATTCAGAGTTTCCTGATTTAGTTGTTTATTCATCAGGAATTATTTTTAGCAGTAATAATCCTATTGAAAATCAGGATATTATTATAAATGCCACGATTTATAATGAGGCATGTGGAGATGCTAATAATTTTTTAACTGGTTTTTATGATGGTGATCCAGATGATGATGGTGAGCAGATAAATGGAAATCAGACAGCTTCTGTTTCAGGATTGTCAAATACATCTGTTAATATAACATGGAATGCAGAAATAGGTTCTTTTAATTTTTTTGTTTCAGTTGATGTTAATAATAGTGTAGGTGAGTATAATGAAAGCAATAATAAGGCAAATAAAAGTTTGAATGTTACATCCTGGCAGGAGTTCTATGGAAATATAAGTGCTGATACTGTTCTTTCTGATAGTTCTTTTTCTAACATAAGTCTCTGGTTTAATGAGTCTAATTTTCAGGGAAATGTTTTTATAGCTGATAAAGAAAACAATGTTGATTGGTCCTCATTACATGCTATTGGAAGGAATACTAGTGATGATGGTGTTAGTGATGATTTTGATAATATTGATAATATCCTGAATATGGATGGTTTTGAAGATTCAGTGTCGTCTGTTTTTACTAATCATGTTGAAAAGAACATTCTTGTTCACCAGAGGTTTATTGAAAATATACCTACTGTAAATTCAACAGAAAACTCTAATTTTATAACAGGTATTTTATGGGACAGTTCCGATGATATTGGTGATGGTGAGTTTAGTGAGGATGACAGAGAGGATCTAGTTTTTATTGCAGTTTTAAATAAGAGTCTGCAGGGAAAATATGGAGTTTATGATTATGAGATTAAAATTCCAGTTAGATTGAGAGAGTACAATACAACAGATACAAGTGATGTTTATTTTTATTATGATTTAACCTGATTTTTTCTTTTCAGCAAGTATTTTTTCTGCGATTTTAACATCCTCTCTTTCTTCATTTCCTGTATGTTTTTCTTGTTTCTTTTTTTTCTTGAAAATACCTGATGTTTTTTTAATTAAATTTTTTATTATTTTTTTAGAGAATAAAAATGTTTTTATTGAGATTGTTTTTAATGACTTAAGCAGAAGTTTGAAGCTATCTTTAAAATTTTCAATTGTTTTTGATATAAATCTTTTAAAGGAGTTCCATAATCTTTTTGCCATTAATTTATTTTTTATATAAATTGTTATTAAAAAATCAGGTATTAGTTTGTGTTCTAGGTCTTTTATTTTGATTTTTAGTCTGAATTTAAGTAAATCCCATTTTAATCTTATCCTTTCTTTTCTTGAAATTTTTAATTTTAATGATTTTATTTCAAGTTTAGATTTTTTCCCCTTTCTTTTTCTCTTTTTCTCTTTTTCTGGTTTCTTCTTTTTTTCAAGGAATTTTTTATATTCCTCTTCATATTCAGTTTTAGCTTCATTTAATTTTTTTTTGTAATAATTTTCAAGTTCTCTTTTGTTTTCTGTTTTTATTCTCTCAAGAAATTCTTTATCTAAATTTTCTATAGTTTTTTTATAGGAATTTT
The DNA here is from genome assembly GCA_014728565.1 of Candidatus Pacearchaeota archaeon. Classification (GTDB taxonomy): domain Archaea; phylum Nanobdellota; class Nanobdellia; order Pacearchaeales; family GW2011-AR1; genus ARS1285. Next base: position 566 of record WJLK01000122.1, on the reverse strand, counting down.
CTATTTCGTCTATACTTTTCATTTTAAATCTTTTATTTGCAATAGCAATTGCAAATATGACAAGAACCTTCTTTTTCTATGAACTCAGAATTATGATAGTTCATCTCTCTTAGATTGCAGTTATTTCTGCAAAATATTTTACACTCACCATTCGATTTTATCTGATGTAATATATTGCCAAGTATTAATGAACATTCATCTCTAATTACAAATAATCTTGGTTCTTTTGTTATGTTTTTAACATATTTAAATATTCCAAACTGAAATATTAATAAAGTAGCTAAAATAACAATAAGAACAATAATTGTTATAAGGATTATTTTATTAATTTTTTTTCTTGATTTTTTTTTAGTCATTATCTTTATTTTGTTTTTTTCTCTTGCATATTTCTATGAATTCTTTCAGCATATTTTTTAATTCCTTTTCCCTGTCTTTTATTTCCTCTTCTTTTTCAATCAAATCAAAATAAATATCTTGCCAATCTTTTTCTAAATCTTGAAGGTTTTTTATTTTAGAGGATATTCTTTCCTGGAAGTCTTTTCCTAATATTTGGATAACATTATCTG
>WJLK01000121.1 GCA_014728565.1 Candidatus Pacearchaeota archaeon | reverse complement strand
TCATATGCCAATGCCAAAAAGCCTTGAAAACCTTGATATAGTCTGCAACAGACTTGTATATCTTTCCTTTGTTGGTCTTAATCTCTCCATTTCTCATACCTGTAAAATATGAAAAAAGATCTGCCTCACTTATCTTTGTAACATTATCAACACCAAAACGATCCTGAAAACTTTTCATCATGAACGTTAACCTTTGTCTTAAATTATTGAGTCTTGGATAAGACCTAGATCCTTTTTTGTTTGTAACAGAGACATTAAGTCCTTTTTCCATATCAAAAACATAATCAAGCAATAGTTTAGAATTATCAGTACTAAGGCCTTCAACACCCGCACCTAGTGCTTTTGCCTTCCAATTCAAGTACCTTTCTTTATGTTTATAGGGGTCTAGTTTCATGAGTCTATAAAGTCATACACACTTATATTCTTCGTGGATGAAAAACATCCCATGATTTATGCAGAAAAGGCAATACGCCCGCGCCGAGAGTCGAACTCGGGTCGCAACCGTGACAGGGTTGAATGCTAAACCACTACACCACGCGGGCTTTACAGTGTATTATCATCTTGTTTCCAAAATATAAATACATTAATCAGTTTTATCTTTCTTAGTTTTTAAACCTTACTTTTACAAAAACTTTTACAAAAACAAAAGTTTTTTAAATATTTTTAATTAATCTTTTTATTAAATTTCACTAAAACTATTAAAGAAAACTCCAAATGGATAGTTACCTTTCAAGACCTCTCTCAAAAATCAGTGAGAGCGTAAGAGATTTTTCACTAGGAGCTACAGTAGGAGCATTAGGAAATGCCTGTTTTTATACAATTCCAACTCTTTTTAGATTTTCTATAGAAGAGAATATTAGAGAACTAAGAGGGGAATTTGATGACTGCCCTAAACCTCCTTTTTCTCGATATCTAGGAATGGTTTCAGGATTAGTAGGTGCAGGTTACTGCCATATACTGCTTTACTGCTCTGTTTGTCAGGAACATCCTGAAATATTTATTCCGTTTATAGCTACAAATATCTTTTCTGGAACTTATGAACTTTCAAGATTAATAACTGGTTCCTGCAGAAAATGGAGAGATAATAAAATAGGAGAACTTGAACAACAGATGTGGCAATCAGTTGAAGTTGAGGATTATGAAACAGCAGCAGAATTAAGAGATGAATTAAGAGTTTTAAGAAATGGATAAATTATTTTTGTTTAATCAAACAATCTATCAATGCTTGAAAAATCAAACTCTCCATTTAATTTTTCAAGAGGAACTAAATGTTCAGAACCTATCCTAAGGCCTCTGCCTCGTGGAAATTTCTTAGGAGTTAATTTTCCATTTGTTTTCCAAAAATAAGCTATATCACCCTCATAAAGTAATCTGTCGCCCTCTCTAAAAAATCTTTTTATTCTCATAATACCACTAATTTCTCCATCACAATATCTTAAAAAACCTACTATCTGTCCCTCAGTATATTCAAAAGGCATAATAAAAAGAGGAGACTTATATATAAAAAATCTTCTCAGAAATAAAAATTTTATTTTTTCTTCTTACCTCTATAAATCAACAGATAGATTAAAGGCAGAATTCCAAAGGTATGGAATATGAGCAGGCATATGAACCAGACAATCTGGTCTTTTTTACTGGATTTCCATAATGCAAAACCTTTTAATATTAAGTCAACTATTGAAAGAATTATAACAAGAAAAAACAAACCACTAAAAATCTGAACCATCTTCTGGATATCTGCAGCCTCTTCCTGATTAAGCAGATACTGCTCAACATCCTGGTCATAATCATGACCTGTTATTATTTTTTTCATTTCCTGCTCCTGCGCAATAGCAAAAGGAACTACTAATAAAATCAAAAACAATAACCAGATTTTTTCTTTCATTTTCTCTTTTTAATAATAAAAATTATTAGTTTATAAATCTTCTCAATAACTTTAAATAATTACTCTTTTTTATTTAAAAATGAAAGAAGAGATTCCAGAAAAAACAGGAACAAGAATTTTTATTACAGTTTTACAAACTCTTGTTTTTATTATTCTAATTTTTCTGATATTAGTAATGCTTTATCTGCTATATTATAATCTTCCAGGTGTCCCTGAAGATATAAATCCTGTAGTAGATCCTCTTAAAACTAAAAATATAACTTACTCTGAAGTAGGACAGTTTTTTCCAAATATGAAATTTAATCATAATAAAATAACTTACAAGATTGATGAAAATTGTGATAAAGATAAGGAAAAAAGAATGCTAGAGGCCTTTAATATGCTAACAGAGAAAGTTCCTCAGATTATATTTCTTCCTATTAATCAGAATCCTGATATTGAGATAAGCTGTACAAGAACAGATAGAGTTTTAATTGAAAGATCAGATAAAATAGATTATTTTGTAGCAGGAGAGGGAGGAGCCAGAGAGGTCATACCAACTGGAAAATACAATGTAATAGTAAGTGGAATAATACTTCTCTATGGAGAGAAAAAACACACAGCAGACTGTGACTGGCCAAATGTAGAATTGCATGAACTAATGCATGTCTTTGGATTTAATCACTCAAAAAATGAAAACAGTCTTATGTATCCTTATTTAGAATCTTGTGATCAAAAACTTGATGATTCAATAATAAGGGATTTAAAAAAACTTTATTCAGAGGAAAATCTTCCTGATCTGTATTTTGAAAAAGTAGATGCAATTAAAAAAGGCAGATATCTTGATTTTAACATAACAGTAAAAAATGCAGGAACAGTTGATGCAAAAGACGCCACATTCAGTATAATTGACAGTGGAAGTTTAATTGAAACAAAACAATTAAGAGATCTGAAATTTGGAGCAGGAATCTTCTTAGAAGTTAGAAATATGAAACTAAAAAACAGATATCCTGATGAACTAAAATTCATCCTGGATTATAATGGTAAGATAAAAGAGTTAGATGAGGAAAACAATGAAGCAAAAGTCACTTTTTAAAATTATAAAAAATCAAAATAAAAAATAAAAAGTTAAAAATTAAAAAAAGAAAAATTATTCTTGTTTTTCACCTTCAGATTCTTCCTCACCTTCAGGTTCCTCAGCCTCTGCTTCTTCATCCCCTTCTTCATGGGATTCTTCAGATTCTTCTCCTTCAGGTTTCTCCTCACCCTCAGGAGCCTCTTCTTGTGCTTCTTCAGCAGGAGCCTCTTGTTGTGTTTCTTCTTCTGCCATCTTTTTTTCAAAAATAATTTAATTAATTTTGAATAACAAACTTAGTTTTTAAATGTTTTTAAAAAAATTCACTCTTGTAATGAGTAACAGATTTTTTCATTTATGAAAATATGATCATCTGATGACTGTTTCATTTAAATTATCAAGTGCTATCTGATTTATTCCTCTTATCAGATATTTGCTTTCAAGAGCAAAACCCAAACTTTCACTTCCACTAACCTTGAAATTATTTATTCCAATAACTCTGCCATTTGTATTTATTAAAGGACCTCCAGAATTCCCTGGATTAAGTGCAGCATCAGTCTGAATATAAGCTGGAAGTTCATTATCTCCAAATCTATCAACTCCAGAAACAATTCCCTCAGAAACACTAAAACCAAGTCCAAGAGGATTGCCAATTGCAATAACCTTCTCTCCTACTTTTAAACTATCATGATCTTCAAGTTCAAGAAAGGGATAAATCCCATCTATTTTAAGTAAAGCTAAATCAAGAGTAAGGTTATATCCAATTAATTCCATTTCATGAACTTCCTGGTCAGAGGTTATTGCATTTGCATATCTTGCTCTTTTAAGAACATGAGCATTAGTTATTACATAACCTTCAGGAGATATAATAAATCCTGTTCCCTGTCCTACATTTGTCCTGACTGTAACAATAGAATTAAGAGCAGTTTCAATGATTCCTGAAAAATCAGCACTGGTATCTGCTTTAATGGTTGATATCTCCATCTCAAGTTCTCTTTCAACCTCCAAAAGTGTTTCTGCAAGTTGATTTATTCTGCTCTGAATCTCCTGGTTCTGCAGTTCTATTTTTTCATCAAGCTCTTCAATTACTACTAATCTCTCATCAGGTATCTGATTCAATCTTAATCCAAGAAATATTATAAAACCTGATTGCACAACTATCATAAATAACATAAGCCATATCAACATCCTAAGATTCTTATCTTTTTTCATTTTAAAGTCCTGGTTTTGATTAAACTTTTTTGAAAAATTTATTTTCTGGACACACCTATAAATAAGAAATAATTTTATATGAAAACTATTTCATATATAAGAATCCATATTTTAAATATCTTTCGGTTTTGAACCACAATCTACCAGATAAAAACCTAAATCCTAGGAGCTGTTATTTTTAAAATTCCGTTTTTAAAAGAAATTTTTGCTTTTTTTGAATTGATTTTTGGAACTGTTGTTCCATAATTAAATGCATGATGACTTATCTCCTCATGAAAAAACTCTTTTTTCTTGACTTTTTTATCATCTCTTTTATCAGCTCTTACAGTTATAAAATCATCATCAATATCTATATCAATATCCTTTCTATTAAAATGAGGTAATTTAAATTCCAGTATCACATCTTTTTTTGTATGTTTCATAAATAATATAAGAACCAGTTATATAAAAATTTAACTGAAAAAATAATAAATTCCTATAATTCCAACTGTCTGCATATATAATTTAAATCCTTCCACTAACATACACAAAGGAAGATCTCTCCAGAAATTTGAATCAAAACTCTCTCTATTAGAAGTTTCTGATAAATATCTGTTATAAAGATATCCAGAATAAACTATTCCTCCTGGATAGATTAATTCTTCCCAAACTGTTAGATAATTTCTAACATATTCTCCTGTTGCTCTTGGAGACTCATAAGGATTTTCTGATACTTCATCCACTAAATCAACACTCATCTAATATAAGAAATAAAATGATTTATAAAAATTATTTTTTTCTAAGATATCTAAATGCATAAACACCAATTAATGCCAATAAAATCCACTGGATATAATCAAATAAAGCTTCAAAAATTTCAAAAAAGAAATTCACTGTCCTTACATAAGGCATTAAAACACTGCTCAGAGAAGATAAAAAATCAACAACTAAAATTCCAGTGAAAATAACAATAAAGACATTTATTAGATATATAAATGCATCAACAGCTCCTTTATTGTCAATAGCACCTAACATAAACTCTCGTAAATAAGGAACAATTCTTGAAATAACAACATAAGCACCTACAACTGCAAATATTATTCTTAAAATAGGTAATATAAATGTCATTCTCTTTTTATATCATTTAGAAGTAATTGATATTTATAAATTTAACTAAACTATTGTTAGAAAATATTCTGCAATCTTATTTCTAGAATCAGAATTTCCTTCAATAACTTCCACTCTGCTTTGAGGAACAGAGTATTCTTCAGATGAGGATATAGCAGGAAAATTCAATAAAGACAAACTTAGAACC
>WJLK01000120.1 GCA_014728565.1 Candidatus Pacearchaeota archaeon | reverse complement strand
TTCTTAACACCTTTCAAAATTGGTAGTACCATCGTGACGTACCTCTTTTGATATTCAGAAGTGGTGATGGTACTACTATTTTTCGGTTTATGAATTGAGAACTCTTAATTCATTTATAAAGGATTTTCGGAAACTCAAGTTGCTTAAGAAAGCTTTATAAATACAATTTTTTTATTAAAATTACAATGTTCTATATTGTTGAAGTTGAAGATTATGTTAGAGTGGAGCCAAGATTATTTGGACTTGAGACTAGCAGTGCTGTTGCAAGACAGTTACAGGATATATATGCAGATTACCATGATAAGGAGATAGGAGAGGTAATAGGTGTTATTAATATTTTAGAGGTTGGTGATGGTGTTATAATTCCTGGAGATGGTTCTGCTTATTATAAATCAAGATTTAAATTATTGGTATGGAAACCTGAATTACAGGAACTTGTTTATGGTATTGTAGATGAGATAACTAATTTTGGTGCTTTTATGAACTTGGGTGTTATGAAAGGAATGATTCATATATCTCAGACAATGGATGATTATGTAAGTTTTTCCACTACAAACACTTTGCTTGGAAAGGATAGTAAGAGGATTCTTAAGAAAAGGGATGCTTGTTTAGCAAGAATTGTTGCTATTTCTTATAGAGGAGACTCTCCTAAGATTGGTCTTACAATGAGACAACCTGGACTTGGAAAACTAGAATGGATAAAGGAAGAAAAAAAGAAATTAAAATCAGCAGCAAAAAAATTAAATAAGGATGTAAAAAAATAAAATGGCAAAAGAAAAAGCATGCAAGAATTGTAAATTCATATATGAAGGAGATATTTGCCCTAAATGTGGTAAAAAAGATGTTTCTGATAATTTCAAGGGAAAAGTTGAAATTATTAATCCAGAAAAATCTGAATTAGCAAGACAATTAAAGATTAATAAACAGGGACTTTATGCAATAAAAGTTTAGATTTTTTTATATTTAAAATGGAAGTTAAAAAAGATATAAGAAATGATTTATTAAAGAGACAGGAGTTGGTTTTTCTTTTAGAATCTGATAAAGCACCTAGTTTTGAGGAGGTTAGGAAAAAAATTTCTGAAGAATTTAAAAAACCTGAAGAGGTTATAGATCTTTTTAATGTAAGAAGCGGGTTTGGTAAAAATGTTTTTGAAATAACTACTTATATCTATGATTCTAAAGAAGATTTAGAGAAAATACTTGAGATTAGGAAAACCAAGAAGCAGAGAAAACAGGAAGCAGAAGCTAATAAAAAATCAGAAGAGGAAGCTAGAGCTGCTGCTGAGAGCAAGGAAAGTGAGAAAAGTGATTCTGAGAGTAAGGAAAAGCCAGAAGAAAAATCTGAAGAAAATAAACAATAGTTCTTTTTAAAATGGATGATTCAGAAGAAAATACTAGTAAGGTAATTCCCCTGAAACTTATGTGATTTATAAGGGAAGAAGATATTTATTTGTAGAAGATGAAGATGGAAGACCTGCTGCTGTTGACTATTTTGATAGAGGTGGAAGAGCTGTTCCTTTGCATTAATTCTTGTTTTTTGTTATAATAAAGTTTAAAAACTATTTCTTTTTTTTATTTGCACTCCAAAATTTTAGGAATAGAAATGGGTGTTAGAGAGAGGCTTGATGACATTGATGGTATAGTGAGAAGGATTTATGCAAGAATTGTTTCTAATTTTACACTTATGGGAGACCTTCAGGAACCAAGCGGAGTTAGAAGAAATAGGGATATTTTAGAGGAGTATGTTTTAGATCATTTAAGTGATTTTGAAATTTCAGAGAGGGAATATTCAGGGTTGTTCATAAGAGATGAGGTTTTGTATGAACTGCAAATTAGAGAGGGTATTGATTTTGGTCTTTGTGGATTTTTTTATCCACCTAATTATAGGGAAAAAAGATTAATGGCTTTGAATAATGATTTAGAGTCTCTTGAAAGTCGGTGCACTATTGACGGTCAGCCTCAAACTTGTTATTGCAATGGTTTTGATGCTGAAAATTGTCCTGATTATGCAAGTCATCTTGCTTATTGTGACTGGAGTAAACAGTGGAATCCTAATGATGATCCTGATTTTGATGATTTAGGTTTTAATGATTAGATTTATTAACAACTAATTATTATATGCTATATGGCTGGAAAAAGAGTGATTAAAAAAAATAAAAAATCAAGGAAAAAATCTAGTTTTCGAAAAAAGATTAGGAAATTTGAAAAACAGATGTTAGAGGATGTTGAGGAAGTTGAGTATTGGGTTAGAGCTAGAAGAAAATTTCTTATTAAACTTGCATGGACAATTGGCATAGTTGTTTTTTTACTTATATTATCTCATTTTCTTTTGAGAGTTCGAGGTGTTGGAATTTAGCAGAGTAAGCTTTAAAAACTCTTGTTCTAAGTATTTTTATGGCAAAAGGAAAGAAGAAAGTTAGTGAGAAAAAAGGGAAAAAACCTCATAAAAATAAGCCTACATCCAAAAAATACAAGATGTATAAAATTGATGGAGAAAAAGTAAGCAGGGAAAAAAGCTGTCCTAGATGTGGTGCTGGTGTTTTTTTAATGAAAACTGATAATCGGCATTATTGTGGTAAGTGTCATTATACTGAATTCTTGAAAAGTTAATAAATTTTGAACAAAAAACGAAAATGAAATGCAAATGTGGTAATGAGATTGATATAAAGATGGGAGCCAGAGTTGATTGCAGAGGATGCAGAATTCTTACATCAATGACAACAATAATGACAGTTGAATGTTCTAAGTGCAAGGAAAAATTCCAGGTTCCTGTTTCAAGTAAAGAATCTATTGTAAAAGAGGAACAGTAGATTTTTAAAATAAGCTTTCTTGTTAAAACTATGAAGAGATGGTGGATTGTTTTAATAGTCATATTAATTTTTGTACTGGCAGCTCTGTCTTTTGTTAAATTAACTGGAATGACTGTTACAGCTGTCAATACTTGTTATGACAGTGACTTTGGAAAAGATTACTGGTCAGTAGGAGAGGTAAGAGGAGAGTATTATCTTTTTATGAGAGATGTTTATGCTGAGGAAGATAGTTGTAAGAACAATAAGATACTGATAGAATATTACTGTGTTGATGATTCTTCTGGATTTCACTCTTATAGAGATAGGGAAAAATTCAGATGTCCTGAAGGATGTAAAGATGGCAGGTGTTTAGGAGAACCAGTTGAAGTTCCGAGGAGAGGTTTTTTTGATATATTTATATTTTGGAAGTGAGAATTTTAAAACCCGGAAAAGCCGGTGTCATGCTTAAAAATTAAACATGTCCTGACCTTTCTGGGAAAAAGAGGTGATATTTATTTAAGGGTATTAATATTTATAAATCTTTCGGTTATGTTGTAACTCTATAATGACAATAAATATAATGTAAACTATATATTAAGATTTAAAAGTCTGTTTTGATTAAAAAATAAATGGATTTCAGTGAATTTTTACCTGAAGAAACTTCAGAAGAGGAGATTATTGAAGAAACTGAAAAAATAGGCCAGAGTCAGTTTTATGATATTGTTACAAGCAGAAAACCTGACTGGCAGTCTATTATTTATGAGTTAATACATACTAATCAGCTGGATCCCTGGGATATTAATATTATTTTTTTAACACAAAAGTACTTTGAAAAAATACAGGAAATGGAAGAGGCTGATTACTATGTTTCAAGCAAGGTTCTTCTAGCCGCAGCTCTTCTTTTAAGAATTAAATCAGAGTTTTTATTAAATAAACATCTTAGAAGCATTGATGAAGTATTGTTTGGAAAAAAACAGGAAAGCAAAGATATTGAAAAAATTGAAATTAATGAGGATGAAATTCCGGTTTTAATTCCTAAGACTCCTCTTCCTAGGTCAAGAAAAGTCACACTTCCTGAGTTAATGGCTGCTTTGAATAAAGCTATTACAACTGAAAGCAGAAGAATAAAAAGAGAGGTTGCTTTTAAAAGATCTCATAAGCTATCTCATGTGGATATACCTGAGTTTAGAAGAATAGATTTAAAAGATAGAATTAAGCAGTTTTATGCAAAGATTTTAACTTTTTTAAGAAAAAAATCAGTTAGTCATGAAAAACATCTTAACAAGGTTGCTTATTCTGATTTAATAGGAAAGGAGAGAGAGGAGAAGCTTGCTAGTTTTCTACCACTATTGCATCTAAGTAATTCAAGAAGATTATGGATTGAGCAACAGGGTCATCTTGAAGAAATTTGGGTTTATCTTTATGAGTATTTTAAAAAAAATAAGGATAAGTTTATTGAGGAACTTGAGGAAGACCTTGAGGAGATGAGAGAGGATTTAGTAAAAGAAGCTGAAGCAAGAGAAAGAGAGAAGTATGAAAAAATAGAGGAGAAGAAAATTAGTGGTTTGGAAAAGGCAAGATTAAAAAAAGAGGCAAAGAAAAAATTACAGAATGAAATAAAAAAAGAATTAGAGGAAGAACTTGGAACAGCGATTAGTGATATTGAGGAAAAAGAAAAAATTGAAGAGTCAACTGGTTTTGCTGATGAATAATCCAATCTTTTATTGTTATTTAAGTTATATTTATATAATTGATTTTCTTGTTTGAATAATGGATAGAGAGATTATAAGAGCATATGCACTGA
>WJLK01000119.1 GCA_014728565.1 Candidatus Pacearchaeota archaeon | reverse complement strand
TGAATTAGAAAAAGAAGTTATTACAGAATGGATGAGGAATGAAAAAGCAGAAATAGGAATATATCCTAAAAGAAGACATAGGTCAAGAAGAGGATTGTTTAAAAATGGCATCTATGTAGGTGTTGATTGTTTTGGAAACGAATATTCCTGTTTATTTTTAGAGGCAAGAAAACTTCAGGAAGTTTTAGAAGAAGTAAATTCAAGGATTTTAAAGGGATATTTTGAAAACAATCCTGATTCTCTTTTTTTTATGATATAAAAATTTATAAATTATTTTTTCTAAAATAATAATAAAAAGATTTTAAAATGAGAAGACTTACAGATAGAATAGACAGAGCAAACAGAGTAATTCCTGTCAGTAATTCTGGAGATTGGGGAAGTAGCTGGACTCCAGATTCAGGATTTGATTTTGGTTCATCAGGAATTGCTGTTCTTGATCCTACTACTCTAAAAAGAGGTCAGAGAAAACCAGAAACAGATGATCCTTATTCTGATGAACAGGATCAGAGAGTAGTTGTTGTCTGTCCTTATAGTCAGTTAAATATTTATTTTGAATCTGAAATTCCAAGACATTTAAGAGATTGTGAAGTAGATATAATAAGTATGGCTGAAATAGATGAACATCCTTACATAGATATTTCTGAAAGAGAAGATGAAAAACCAGTTCCTTTCTGGATTATTGATTTTCAGAAAATAATAGCAGAAGAACCATTAACAGTGGTTAGTTTTGATGCTTATAAAAACTGGGCTAGCAATGGAAGAACAAGAACAACCTATTTATTTCCTACTCCTCGATTTGTAAGAGATTTAGAAAAACGTCATGAATATGATGAAGATGGAAATTTTGAATCAGCAAAAGTAAGAACTGCTGATTTTTATTCAGATATAACAACTGATTTAAAAAAACTCAGAGCTGGTTTAGATGAGTTTAGTTTGTTTAGAAGAGGTTGTTGATCAATTATTTTTGTCAAAACATTTAAAAATACATAATTTATACATATTTTATACAACTTTATGATGGTAACAAACAATCAGGATAATAAAAAATTCACAATTATAAAGAAAATAGCCAAGCATGGTAGTCAGGCTATTATAGTAATACCCAGAGTTCTTGAACAAAGATTAAAACCAGGAACAATTGCTGAAGTTAGTATAAATGTGTTAGAGGAGAGTGAAGATGATAAGTGAGGAAGAAAGTATAGAGCAGATTAGAAAAGGTTTAGCAGAATTATTAATTAGTGAGGGAAATAATTATCATCCTGAACTTCCTGAATTTTTCCAGCCTAAAGGAAGGGATATTGGAACCAGATATGCTTTTCTTCCAAGATGGGGGCTTAGAGAGACAAGAAGAATTGCAAAAACTGATAGACCTCATGAATTTCTTTCAACTCCAAGACAGAGAAGATGGGTTTTAGAAAGAGGATGTAATACAGGTAATGAACTTGAAATTGCTTCAAGAATAAACCATCCTGGACTAACCTCTGTTTATGATTATTTTGAATCTGAAACAACAGGCAGATATGGATTACCCGGAGCAGTGATAATTGAGGAATATATACCTGATTCAGAATCTCTAGAGGATAGAATAAACAGGGATAAAAACGGACTTCCTGCTGATTTGTTTTCACAAGTAGCATCACAATCAGCATCAATTATTAGAGATATTAATTCAGGAGTAGGAGTTAGTGATGAAAAAGGCATATTTCACAGAGATCTGAAACCTTCGAACATACTTCTGAAACATACAGCAGATGGAATAAAAGTGATGATAACTGATTTAGCTAATGCAGGTTTGGTTGATGAACAAAAACCAGGATATATGCCAACAATGGGCGGTCATCTTGTTTCTGATCCTTTATTATTAGGAGTTTTCACAGATAAAGAAACTGTTTATAATCATAGTTCAGAAGTTTATGCACTTGCATCAAGTTTAATCTATGCTGCAAGAGGAAAACCTGCTTTTGAATATGACCCTGATACAGGAGAGGCAAGGGCTGTTGATTCATGGGATGATCTGCTTGAAGATGGAAAATTGAATCCTTCAAAACACCAGCAGGCACTTTACGAGACAGTTCAGAATCTTCCAAAGAAAATAAGAAAATATTTCAGCAGGATTTTTATGAGAGGATTAACTCTGATTCCTGAATTCAGATATGCTTCAACAAAGGAATTTCATGAGGATATTGAAAAAGCAGTTGCAAGATATGAAAGAGCAAGACCTTTAAACAGGTTAAAAAGATGGACAGTTCCTGTTGCAGCTGCAGCAGCATTAGCTGTTGTAGGTGGATTGTCTCTATATCAGGTTACTGGTTTGGAGCAGAAAGTTTCTGATCAGGAGAGAAGAATAAAATTAGATAGATATGAAAAAATCACAGACCAGTTTTTAGAAGGAGTTGAGGGTTATAATACAAATGATATTGGTGAGTATGAGTTACGGGGGATATTGGATGGTTATGTAAATTTTTTCCATGTTTTTGATTATGAAAAAGATGAGAGATTGGGAGACAAAGATCTTGCAATTGCTGCATTTATTGAATCAGGATCAGATGAAAATGAAAGGCCTGTAAAAGTTCTAGAAGCTATTAGAAGACACTTGGGAGTTGAAAGACTTGATTATGATACTTTAAAAAAAGAAGTCAGGGATCTTAGCTATGATGATATAAGAGATGAATTAAAAGAAATAGATTATGATTTATATTGGAGGGTTAACTGGGCTCTAGATTTTCCAAGAGATAACTGGAATACATTAGAACGTTGGAAAAGACAAGGAGAGGTGGATGATAAAATAAGAGAAACAATAGATGAAATTAATGATTCTGAAGAGTTTAGAGATAGATCAAGAAGATTAGATGATTACCCTAATCCATCTATTGCAAGATAATCACATGATTATTCCAGAAAGAGGGCTGTTTGCCTGATAAAATTCTCTAGCACATAAAGCAAGGTGATGAATAATTAAATTTTCTTCTGATTTTTTATTTAATATTTTGCTTATTTTTCTTTCAATTATTTTTTCTATTTCATGAACCTCTCCCAGTAATTCGAGTTTTTTTTCATAATAAGCTTTTTCTATTAATTTAAAAATTTTATAAGAATTTTCAAAAATTCCAATTGTTTCTTTAGAAAATTTAATTTTTTTATTTAAGATTTTGTTTAAATGATACAACTCTCTCTGCCCATGAACCACCAAGACCAAAAATGTCCAGAACATCTCAGAATTCTTCTTAATTAGTTTTTGTTTTGATATAACTCTTCTGCAAAAATTATCATATTTCATTATTCTTTCTTCTACTTCTCTGTAATCTTCACTCTCTTTTTTATTTTCTAATTTTTCTTTAGTTATTAAAAATAAATCTTCAATATTAAGAAACATTTTTTTTAAAAGATTATCAAACTGGTCATAACCAGGTTCAGTAATATTCTCTACAATACAAAATTCTTTTTGTTTTTTTATAATCTCAAATCCAATTAATCTTTTTTTAATAATCTCCTGTAAGATTTTAAATTGTTTATCATTATTAAAAAAAACTCTTATTCTGTCAAAACCAGTTCTATAAGTGTTTGTAATAAGAGTTCTTATTGATGATTCTATCAAATTAGTTAACTTAATCTCTGTTTCTGATTTTTTTTCAGATGGTTTTGATGATAAAATCAAATCCTTCCCAGAAATATTAATATTAAGTTCATCGCCTTTATCCAGATTATTTTCAGTTATCCATTTCTTTGGAAGATAGACAGTATATCCTCCTCCGCCTTGTTTTATTAGTTTTCTTTCCATTTTCAAGACACTTACTGTTTCTTAAAGCAAATTCCGTTAGGTTGACAGGTCATCTTTCCTAAGATTGCCTATCATTTCTAAAAAAAGCAGGTTTTTAAGTCTTTTTAAAATTAATATCAGTGATATCAATAATATCAATTAGATATTAAAATCAATTATTTCTACTACCTGAAGATTAAAAATAAATGAAATGGCAAACAAGACAATCAATATATTAATAGTGTTAGTAATACTTGTCATAGTTGTAAATATAATCTTATTTACTGGTTTTTTTAAAGGAAATCTAACTGGAAAAGATGTTGAGGTTCCTAATGATACAATAAGAATAGGAGTTATTCTACCTTTGACAGGAGATGCTGCTGCTTATGGAATTCCTCTGCAGAGAACTACTCGTTTTGCTGTAAATGAGATTAATAAAGCAGGGGGAATAAATAATAAAAAACTAGATGTAATTTATGAAGATGGCAAATGTAATCCAAGGGATGCAACAAATGCTGCACAAAAATTAATTAATATAAATAATGTCAGAATTATTCAGGGAGGAATGTGTAGTGGAGAGACCCTTGGAGCAGCTCCAGTAGCAGAATCAAACAAAGTTATTCTTTTTTCTCCTGGTTCAGGAAGTCCTGAAATAACTTATGCAGGAGATTATATCTTTAGAAATTTTCCATCAGATGCTTCTTCAGGAAATAAAATTGCTCTAACAGCTATTAAAAACAATCATAAAAAAATAGCGATACTGTCTGAACAAACTGATTATGCCCAGGCAGTAGTGGATGTTTTTAAAAGAACTTTTGAAAAAAATAATGGAAAAATTGTTAGTGAAGAAAGATTTGCTTCAGATTCAAATGATTTTAAAACCCAGATAGCAAAAATTAGAAGCAAAAATCCTGATGCAATTTATCTTGTTCCTCAGATTCATAAAAAAATTGGGATAATATTAAAGCAGTTTGAAGAATCAAGATTTGATAAACAGATTTATTCTAATGAGATGGCGATTGTTGAAGAAATCTTAGATGAATATTCCAGAGAACTTGAGGGAACTATAATTGCTGTTCCAAGATTTAATGAAGATGACCCTCTTACAAAAGAAATAATGACAGAATTGAGGAATAATATTGACTTTGGTTCAATGCCTCCGGTTTATATTGCAACAACTTATGACAACATCCAGATAATAAAAGAGGCCTTAGAGGAATGTGGTGAAAATACTGATTGCATAAAGAATTATCTTTATTCTATAGAGAACAGACAAGGTGTTGCAGGAACTCTGACTATTGATGAAAATGGTGACGCTCATCTTGAATATGTCTTAAAAGTAATAAGAAATGGAAAGCCAGAAGAATTAAACTAATTACTAATTGAAAGGCAAAACATGAATGATTTAATGAAATTTAAGATAAAAGAATCTATAAATCCAGAAAACTATAATCAGGAATCAGCAGTTAAAATGTTGAGATTTTTAGGAAATCTGAAAAAAAATTCAGGTCAGGAAAAGGTTGTTGATTTTGTTTTTAAAAAATATGGATGTGTTAAAATTTTAGATTCCTGTGTTGGAGACGGAAGTGATGCAATTGAACTTGCAAAAAAAGGCTATGAAGTAACTGGAAATGAAATCGACAAATTATTTTTAGGGGAAGCAAAAAGAAATATTGAAAGAGAAGGAGTTAATATATCTCTTACTGAATATGACTGGAGAGAATTTGAGGGTCATTTTCAGAATTATGATGCTATTTTATGTTTAGGAAATTCAATATGCTATCTTCTAGACAGCAATGCACAAAAAAAAGCAATTGATAATTTCTATATATGTCTTAAAAAAGGAGGAGTTTTATTTATTGATGAAAGAAATTTTCAATATATGCTTGACCATCAGGAGGATATAAATAAAGGCAATTTCCAGTTTTCAGGAAAATATGGAAAAGCTGAAAAAAAAGAATATCTAGTAAAACCTCTTGATATTTCAGATAAATCTCTTTTAATTGAATTTTCTGATTCTAAAGAAAAATATAGCTTCAGACTTGTATTTTATCCATTTAAACGTAATGAGCTTCTTGGCTTGCTTAGAGAGGCAGGTTTCAGAAATATTGAAATATACTCAGATTATGAACAGAGTTATAATTCTGAAGCTGATTTCTACCAGTATGTCTGTGTGAAGTAAAAGGTAGTTTTATATAACTAAACCAATTATTAAAAGAGAAGTAAAATGTCAATAGCAACACAGCTTTTAATCAATGGATTAATTGCAGGAGCAATTTATGCACTGGTATCCTCTGGATTTTCACTTATATATTCAACATGCAAATTTATTCATTTTGCTCATGGAGCAGTAATTGCTTTTTCAGCTTATACTCTTTTCTTGCTGTTCAGTGTTTTTGGCCTGAATTTCTGGCTGGGAGTTATTCTTACTATTGCTCTTACCAGTTTTTTAGGGTATTTAATGAATATTACAGTTTACAAAAAATTAAGAAAGAAAAAAGCAAGCAATATAATTCTGTTAATAGCAAGTTTTGGATTGTTAATTTTAATTGAATCTTTGATTTTGATATTTTTCGGAGCAGATGTAAAAACAATCGGTTATATTAAAGTCAGTAAAGGATTGGAGTTTATGGGAGCTATAATAACACCTCTTCAGATTTTTATCATAATAACTTCTTTTATTCTTCTTGTGAGTTTGTTCTTTTTTATGAAAAAAACAAAAATTGGCAAGGCAATGAGGGCAGTAAGTGATAATAAGGATGTTGCTGAAATTGTTGGAATTTCAAGTGAAAAAATCTACAACTGGAGTTTTAGTATAGGAAGTGCAATTGCTGGTATAGCAGGGATTCTTGTGGCACTGGAACAGAATTTAGAGCCTACAATGGGAACAGGTCTAATTATTAAAGGTTTTACAGCATCTATTATAGGAGGAATAACAAGTGTTCCTGGTGCTATTCTCGGTGCATTTTTGCTTGGATTGGCTGAAAATTTTGGAATCTGGTACTTACCCTCTGGATATAAAGATGCTATTGCATTTATCCTGCTTTTCTTATTTCTGCTTTTCAGGCCAAATGGAATTTTAGGAATAAAACGGAGAGGTGAGAAGGAGAGATGATATCAGCATATCTAATACATCTAGCAATCCTCATTGTAATTTATATAATTCTGACTTTGTCATTGCAATTAGCAATGGGTTATACTGGTCTGCTAAATCTAGGGCATATTGCATTTTTTGGAATAGGTGCTTATACAAGTGCCTTGCTGACATTGGCTGGATGGCCATTTTGGATGAGTTTTATTTTATCAGGAATTGTAGCAATGATTTTTGGATTTTTGCTTTCAATACCAACAAACAAGCTAAAAGGTGATTATCTGGCTTTGGCAACAATGGGTTTTTCTTTTGTAGTTTATGCTGTTTTGCTGAACTGGACAGAACTTACAAGAGGACCTCTTGGACTTCCTGGAATTCCAAGACCAAGTTTATTTGGATTTAATTTTTCATGTAATCTTAGTTTTCTTATTCTAACAGTCATAGTTGTTTTAGTTAGTTTTTTCATTATTAGAAGACTTACTAATTCTCCTTTTGGAAAAGTTCTTGAGTCTGTAAGAGATGATGAGCTGGCTTCAAAAACACTTGGAAAAAATACTTTTAAAATCAAATCAATTGCACTGGCTGTTTCAGCTTTTTTTGCTGGTATAGCAGGTAGTTTATATGCTCACTATATTACCTTTATTGACCCTTCAAGCTTTACAATTATGCAGTTGATTCCTGTTCTTCTTATAGTTATTGTAGGTGGATTAGCTAGTTTAAAAGGAACAATTATTGCAACAGTTGTTTTAATATTATTGCCTGAATTACTGAGGTTTGTGGGATTTCCAAGTTCAATAGTAGGTCCTGCTCGCCAGATACTCTATGCAGTGATATTACTGTTGATCTTAGTATATAAACCAAAAGGATTTTACGGAAAAGTGGAGCTGAAGTAAATTATTTTTTATTTTTCTTATTTATGTTTTTGGGTTTTTCTTTTTTATATGTTAAAAATTGTCAATAGCAAATATAAAAAAGCATAGAATAATGATCCTTAAACTCTGATCTGTGAGTAATTAATCTTTAATCATGATCTTTAAGGCGTCAGTTTTCCATAATTACTGGATTAGTTGAAATCTTATCAATATCTTTACCTATACTCTTCTTTTGCCATTGACAATCCTATCTACTAAAATAGATAAGCATAATACTAAAATAGATAAGCATAATGAAAAATCTGATTATAATAATTCAGTTGCCCAATTAGTTATCTGTATTTGATTATCTAATTTTGTTTTTTCAGCCTCTAGACTTTCTATCTCATCTTCTATTTTTAATTCATCAAGCTGGGATATCATTTCTTTTTCTTCTTTTTCTTTATACCAGTAACTTCTTGGTTTTTCAAACAAATCACTCAATCTAGCTATCTTGCTTCTTAAATCATTAATTTTAAGGATAGCTTCTGCTAAACAGATCCCATCTTTCTTAATCTTCGTATTAAGATTAGTTTTTTGTATTTTAATCTTCAATACTCTAATCTCATCAATTTTCTTGTCAATTTCATCTGAAAGTTTTTTAGGATCAAAGTTTGTCTGCTTTCCTCTTTCTACATATATGTTTTCTTTTCTTAGTGAAATAAGTCTTGCAAGTCTGCTCTGTTCTTTTTTTAATCTGCTTAAAGCCTCTCCAAGTTTCATTTTATATTTTTTAACCACAAATTTAATTATCAAAACAAGAATTAAATTGCTTAAATAGTCATGGCATATGTTTTTGCACCCGCAAAAACATTCTTTTCTACTAACCAAGCCTTTCAAATTTATGTTATTCATAACATGAATTATGTTATATGTAACAGAATTACTTC
>WJLK01000118.1 GCA_014728565.1 Candidatus Pacearchaeota archaeon | reverse complement strand
CTTTTTATTCCATTTTCTTAAAAATAAGGCCATTTTTACCTGCTTTTTCAAATTACCAGTAATAAAATTTAATTAAAAAAATTTATATGAATCAACATATGTTATTTTTTAGCTCCTTTTTTGTTTCTTTTATTAATCACCCATAAATTCATTCTTCCTACTCTAAAACCCTCAATTAATCCATTAATTTGCAACATTAAACATCTTGTATGAACAGAGTGCCATGGCTTTCCCCCCAGTTTATCAGCTAATTCCTGAGTAGAAACAGGTCTTTCAGAATTTCTTAGTATTTTTAGTATATTATCCTTTAACTCCTCTCTTTTTTTGCGATTAATCATACTATTAATCGCAAAAATTATTTATAAACTTATTGATATTGAAACAACAACTTATTATTTCTATACTGAAATCTATTAGAATAAATTTTCACAAACTCAGTTCAGCCCTATAAGCCTTCTCATCCTTAAAAATCTTAAAACCTCTCTTTTCAAAAATGTGCCTCACAATATCATTATCTGAAAGAAAATAAGCATAAATTTTCTTTATTCCTCTTTTCCTAGCAATTTCAATCATATAGTCAGTTAGTCCATTTCCAAGACCCTTCTCCTGATAAGGATCTGCAACTACAATTGCAAACTCAGCATTATTAGAGTAAGGATCTGAAATCAACCTTACCACACCAGCCATTTTTTTCTTCCCATCATCAATCTCAGCTATTATTGCAATCTCCCTGTCATAATCAATCTGAGTGTATCTAGTCAAAAGATCATGAGTTATATCTTTAATAAAACCAAAAAACCTGAATCTCTGAGTTTCTTTTGAAAATTCTTTAAACATCTCTGCTTCTAAAGGCTCATCTTCAGGCCTTATTGGTCTGAAAACAGCTTTCTTATTATTTTTCATTTTAAATTCCTTTATATATTCTTTAGGATAAGGACTAATTACAAGATGAGAGTAAGGTTTTGGTTTCTTAACTTTATCATCCAGAATTATCTTAGCATCTAAAACCACACCTCCATGCTCATCAACACTAAAAGGATTTATATCTATCTCCTTTATCTCAGGAAAATCAGCAACTAGATAAGCAAACTTGTACAAAACAAACTGAATTGACTTAATATCAACACTTTTCACTCCTCTAAAACCTTTTAAAAGCTTGTAAATTTTAGTCTCCTCTATCAATCTCTGAGAAAGAGCCATGTTCAGAGGAGGCAAACCAACATTTATATCCTTAAAAATATTAACAGCTATTCCACCCATGCCAAAAACAATAGAGGGACCAAAAATAGGATCTTTTTTACAACCAATCAAAAGTTCGTATTTCTTAGATGCCATCTCCTCTATTAAAACCCCGTGAATCTTTGCCTTAGGAAATTTTTCCTTAGTATTTTTAATAATCTTCTTGAAATTTTCCAATACCTCTTTTTTAGAATTTACATTTAATTTAACACCTTCTATCTCAGTTTTATGAAGAATATCAGGAGAGGCAATTTTCATTGCAACTGGAAAACCAATTTTCTCAGCAATTCTAACAGCCTGTTCAGAATTTTTAGCTAAACCATGATTACTGACTGGAATTCCATAATTAGCAAGAATTTTCTTAGATTCAGAATTATCAAGAACAAATCTCTTCTCATCCAGTAACTTTCTAATAATTCTCATATTTTCCTCTGTTTTTGGTTTAAATGCATGAGGTATGCTTCCTGGAGTCTGATATAAATCCTCTAGATTTTTACTGTATTTATAAGAATTCATAAAAGACCTTACTGCTTCTTCAGGAGTTCTAAAAACAGGAATTCCTCCTTTTTCAAGTATTTTCCTGCTTTTTTTAACAACATCTCCTCCCATCCATGCAGAAATTATAGGTTTATCAGTTTTTATCTTAACTATGCTTCTGGCAATAGAAACAGAATCAGTCATAGCCTGAGGAGTCAGAATAACCAAAATACAATCAACATTTTTATCTCTTGCAGATAATTCCAGGGCTTTTTTATAATGTTTTGGTTCTGCATCACCGAGAACATCAACAGGATTTCCCTTGCTCCAGTTTTCAGGAAGATTCCTATCTAATTCACTTATTGTTTTTCTGTCTAATTCAGATAGTTTTCCTTTTAATTTTATCAAAGAATCTGTTGCTATAACTCCGGGACCTCCTGCATTAGTTATAATAGCTAATCTATTACCACTAACCTTGCTTTTTCTAGAAAGAACTTTAGCTGCATTAAATAAGTCATCAATCTCTTCAACTCTAACAATTCCTGCTCTTTTAAAAGCAGCTTCAAAAACCTCATCATTTCCTGCAAGATTTCCTGTATGAGATAGAGCAGCTTTAGCACCCTCTAAACTTCTTCCTGATTTTAAAACAACAATAGGCTTGTTTCTTGAAAAAGCTCTTGCTGCACTTAAAAATTTTCTTGCATTTTCAAGAGATTCCATATAAATCACAATACTTGTTGTCTCAGAATCATTTCCAAGATAATCAATTAAATCATTAAATCCTAAATCTATCATAGAACCTATTGAAGCAAAAAAACTAAATCCTAAATTATGTTCAATAGCCCAGTCAAGAATAGCGGTTCCAAGTGCACCACTCTGAGAAATAAAAGCTATATTTCCCTTCAGAGGTATCTGTCCTGAAAAACTAACATTTAAATTTTTAGAAGGTCTGATAAATCCCAGACAGTTAGGGCCCATGATTCTCATATCATGTTCATGAGCTATTTTTAATAAATCCTTGCATAATCTCTCTCCTTTTTTTCCAATCTCCTTAAAACCAGAAGAAACTATAACTAACCCTGAAACTCCTTTTCCACTGCACTCTCTAGCAAGCTCAACAACAGTTTCAGCAGGAGTAGCAATAACTACTAAATCTATTTTTTCATTTATATCTAAAACAGACTTATAAGCTTTTTTTCCAAGAATCTTTTTTCTCCTGATATTAACTGGAAAAACTTTATCAAACTTACTATCCAAAAGATTCTTAAAAACACTGTAGCCTACTTTTTCAGGACTACTAGAAGCTCCAATAACTGCTATTTTTCTAGGATTAAATATTCTCTCAAACTTCTCATTATCCATTTTACCAAAACCTTAAAAGATTTTTTCCAAGTTTTTTTATTCTTGAATTATACTCTCTAACAACTTTTTTTGAAGATTTAGTTGAATCCTCATTAAATCTCTGCTTGCTGTTATTAATTCCATCTAAAAAATTAAAAATACATTTAGGCAATATCTGGATATTATAACCTCCTTCCAGAGTTGCAAAAACATTTTTAAAATTCTTTCTTAAAATTTTTCCAGTCTCATAATAAGAATTTATACTAAATTTCAGATTCAAAAGCAAATCTTCCTTATAGCCATCAAACCCTGCTGAAACTGCAACTACATCAGGATTAAACTGCTTTGCAATCGGAAGGAACCTTTCAATAGCATCTAAATATAAATCATCTGCACTCTCAGGAGGAAGAGGAACATTTATTGTAAAACCCTTTCCCTTTCCATCTCCAATCTCATCAACCCATCCAAATCCGGGAAAAGCAGGAAACTGATGAATAGACCAGTATAAAACTTTATCAGAATTATAAAAAAACTTCTCAGTTCCATCTCCTAAATGAGAGTCAAAATCAAAAATCAAAACTCTCTTGCCTTCTTTAACTAATTTCTGAACAGCTATTGCAATATTATTAAAAATACAAAATCCACTTGAATTTCCAGGATGTGCATGATGTCCAGGAGGTCTTACAACAGCAAAATTATTTTTCTTAGAAGCCATTATTGTAGCTCCTACTGCATGAACTGCTGAATTATAACTACCCTTGCTAGTAACAGTATCAGGATCAAGCCTCTCCTCTCTTTTACAAGCATCTTTAACTTCTTTTACATAATAATTATCATGAAACAATTTCAAATATCTCTCTCCATTCTCAACTCTTTTCCCCCTGATATTCAGTTTCTCAACTCTTTTCTTATTTTCAGGATGCATTCCAGTATCATGCTCTAAAAAAATCCTATTATAAATCAACTCCATTTTTAATAAAAAACAATGCAGGTTTAAAAAACATTGCTATAGATTAAAAAAACTATCAAAATCATGCTCTATCGTTGACCTAGATAAAAT
>WJLK01000117.1 GCA_014728565.1 Candidatus Pacearchaeota archaeon | reverse complement strand
TCCAAAGTCTTCATGTTCATCTCTAATCTCCTTTTTCTTTTTTCCATTCATTTTTTAACTTTCTTTGGAGTTTTCTTAGTTCCTGGGATTTTCTTTATCATTATCTTCTTAAAATCCCTTAATTCATCCATATATCTCTCTGAAAAATCAATCAACCCATCCTGAATTTTCTCCTGTCTTTTAATATCATCTCCTACCTCCTTGAATCTATCTAAGAATTCTCTTGAAAGATTATCAAAATTACCAGATAAAATCTCTAAAGAATCATTAAACTGGTCTGACTTGTCTGAAAGAGATTTTAGATTTTCATTAATCCATTCCAATCTTTCTGAAATATCTTTTATATTTTCATTAATTAGTTTTTTTAGATTATCAATTTCTTTAAGAAATTCATAAGACAAGCTTTTTAAAACTTCATTCCTCAAACCAAGATATCTTCTGTCAATATTGTGCTGGATTCTGAGATATAATAAAACAGATATGAAAAAAAATCCTGAGGATATAATAATTATTAGAGATAGAAGATATTGTTCTCCAAGCAACAAACCAACTAAAAGTGATGCAGAAATTAAAGTCAATAAAAATATAAAAGTGAATATTAAAAAAAATTCTTCTCTGTTCATTTATAAACACCCATAAAACTCTATATAAAGATTATTATAAAACATTATATTTTTACAGTACTATCTATTTAATCTTTTAAAATATCTACGATAATTATTAACTACTTTAGCAGGATCCCCGCTCATGATTATTTTACCTTTATCTAACCACAAAACACTATCACAATATTTTTTAACAGATTCAAGATTATGGCTAACAAAAACAACTGTAGCACCTCCTTTAATCAGTTCCTCCATCTTTTTAAGAGATTTTTGCTGAAAATTTATATCTGCTCCTGCACCTAAAACCTCATCTATTAAAAGAACATCTGGATTTTTATGAGCTATGCAATACAAACCTATGCTAGTTGATAAACGAATGATCATTCCACTTGAAAATTTTTGCAGTTTAGTATCAAGATAATCTCTAAGTTCTGAAAAATCCACTATATCATCAAACTTCTTTTTTATATCTTCCTGACTTAATCCCATTATTGAACCATTTAAAAAAATATTCTCCCTCATAGTGAGTTTAGGAATTAATCCATACTTGAATCCAGTAATATAAGATATCTCTCCTCTTGTTCTTACAATTCCTGAATCCACAAAATAAATTCCCGCTATAACTCTTAATAAAGTTGATTTCCCACTTCCATTAACACCAATCATGCCGATTTTCTCACCAGCCCTGGCCTCTAAGAAAACACTATCCAATGCTAGAATCTGTTTTTTTTCTTTTTTACCCTTCAAGAAATCCAAAATTCTTTCTAAAAAACTTTTCTTTCTCGTATCAAGGTTAAATTTTTTTACTACATCTTTTAGCTCTATTCTTGTATCCATCATACCATTTCTGCAAATTTGTTTTTAAATCTCCTGAAAATAAAAATACCAATAAAAAAGAAAGAAAGACTTATAATGCCTGCAATTAAAAGAAATGCAAATCCTGGATACTGATGATATATTATTATATCTCTAGATATCTCAAGAAAGTAAAAAAGAGGATTAAATAAATTAATATAGTAAATAATATTTTTCTCAATTATCACATAAAAAATAGGAGTTATAAAAAATAAAAGTCTTGCTATAATCCTCCAAACATTTTGAAGATCATTTATATAAACCCCTCCTGTACTTAACAAAAAAGAGATTCCTAAAACAAATAAAAAGAAAAATACAAATATTAAGGGATATATCAAAATCCATATTAGACTTGCTTTAAAAAATATCATAAAACCTATAAAAAGCAATATTTCAAAAAAATGCGAAAAAACATTCTCCAAGACAGCTGAAACAACAAGAGACTCATGATTGATCTTCATTGATTTTATAAAATTTGAATTATTAGTTATGAGATCTGTTGATCTGGTGGTTGCTCTTGTAAAAAAATTATAAATTATTAATCCTAAAAGCAGATACATAGGATAATCTGGAAAATCTCCTGAAATAAAAAATACTTTTACTCCTAAAATAACTGCAAACAATAAAAGAGGTTCTAATAAATACCAGAAAATTCCTAAAAAGCTTCCTTCGTTTCTAAGTTTAAAATTTGCCTTAGCTAAAGATAATCCTAGTCCGAGAATACTTTTCAACTTATTAACATATTTTTTCATATTAATATCTATCACCAGTATTTTTTAAATATATTTGCAAAGAATTCCTAAAATTCACCCCATCTATTGGAATTTCTTATTACAGAGTTGTTTTGTTTTAAATATATTCTGTTTTTCTTAATACTGCTATTTAGTGATTTCATTTTTTTGACTCCCTGTAACTTAGGATGCCACTGATGTATGTGAGAGGTTTTATTTTTAATATTTTTTATATCAAGATTCATTAATTCAAATCTTTTTATTATATCATCATCTTCTGCAGCATATAATTTATAATTTTCATCATATCCTCTGATTATCTTAAAAAAATAACTCAGTGAAAAACATATGCTTATTCCAAACCTATATTCTAAATTGTTATAAAAATCACTTAGTCTATTACATTTTTCTTTTATTTTAGGATATTCTTTTAAAACATCTGTATTTTTTTTAATAACTCCTTTAGAACAATCAATCATGTCAGTGTACAAAATCTGGTAAATATTCTTTTTCATCTCTCTAACACATTCACTAATGTAATTTTTTTCAAATATCATATCTATATCAGAAACTAAAATATACTTGCTTCGAGATCTTTTTATTCCAATATTTAAAGCGTGAGAACGATTCCAGAATTTTACATTCTTAACTCTAATATAAGATATTTTATTTTTTTTAAGAAAATTTTTTAATTTCACAAAATTTTCTTTTTTACTTCCGTAATCTACAAGAATAACTTCAAAAAAAGGATAATCTTGGTTTTTTAAACTAATTAGACATTTTTTTAATCTCTCTATGCCTATATCTTTCCAAACAACTATGCATGAAACATCTTCTTTTTTTCTAAAGCCATTTTTATCTATTTTATGTTTTTTTATATCTTCAACTCTGAGATATATATTCTCTTTATTTGTTTTTTTACTTATCTGATTAATAAAATTAAAGAATTTTTCAGAAACTACTAAAAAATCATTATCTACAAGTTCATTTACATTTTCAAACTCTCTAGCATCATTATTTCTTAATTTTAAAATATTTTTCTTATCCAAAACCTCGTAATATCTTCTGTATTCCAGGGAATCTTTGTAATGATATCCCTTATTAACAGCATCTATCACATATTCATAAAAATAATCTGTGAATTTATAATGTAACAAAACTGCAGAAAAATCTGCGATTTTTCCTTTTTTTAAAACATGTCCTAATTTTCCTCTTTGTGTTCTTCAATCATAAAAAAGCAACGCATGTTTGGTAAGCCAGGGCTCAAAACAAAAAATAGTTTTTCTAATACCTCCTATGTAAATCTTAATATCTGTCTTCTTAAAATCACATTCTTCAAAAAAATAATTATTTTTTATTATATTTGAAATTTCATAATACTTGTGATTTTTTAAATCAAATTTTCTTTTTTTAAATCTTAATATATTTTCCGGAAATAAATCAAGCATCTGAGTAACAACTGCAGTGTAATCATTTATATTAAGATATCTTATTAAATCCTTTAATTTGATAATATCAGAATAAGGGTAATCGAAAAATTCATCTATATCAACAGTCAAACTCCATTTATTTTTCCCATATTTTTCAATTAGAAATTCCCTCATTCTCATGTCATTGTTATTTCTAAAAGGATGGCCTGTCTGTAAGACAGTTACATTATCATATTTTCTCGCTATATCCAAGGTCCTATCTGAACTCATATTATCCAAAAAAACAATATGTTTTACTCCTAATTTAAAATAATGTTCAATAAATTCCTCAATATATTGCTCTCCATCTTTCACTAAGCAAAGAACTATTACATCCTCTTTTGAAAGCTTTATTTTTTCTGGTCCGTGAAGATGTTTTATACTCAATTCAATAAGTTCCTTTTTTATTTGATCTAATTTAAAACCTTTTCCCCTATATCCTGCCTTTATCATTTAAAATTTAATCTTAGATTATTTTTATTCTTTGTTACATATTATAATAATGTATAAAAATAAGCTTTTTATAATTTCTATATCCTCACCTTATTCAATAAGATGAAAACATTTAATAAAACAATGAGTGCAAACATGATTATCAATTTATTCTGCAATTTCAGATGTCCCTATTGTTATGTTGATTTAAAAAAAAGAGAGGATAAAAAACTAATTGGAAACCCAAATATCCAGCCCATTATTAATTTTTTTAATAAATCCAATAAAACCTGGAAAATATACATTAGTGGGGGGGAACCTTTTTTACATCCGAGATTCCTGAGTTTGTGTAAAAAACTAACAAAAAGGCATTTCATAGGAGTAAATTCTAATCTATCAAGTCCCTTAATTTATAAATTTGCAGATACTATTAATCCTAGAAAAGTAAATTCATTTGAATGCTCTTTTCATTATTATGAGAATAAAAGATTAAATCTGACTAAAGAATTCATAAAAAAAGTAAAATACTTAGAATCTAGAGGATTTAAAACAAATGTTCATGTAGTTATGTGGCCTCCTGTTCTAAAAGAAATAGATAATATATATAATAAATTCAAAAAACAAAATATCCCTATAAGACCTGAGGGATTTAGAGGAAAATATAATAAAAAAGAATATCCAGAAAATTATACTGACAAAGAAGTAAAAATTATGAATTTTTTTTTAAAACAATATCAAAAAAATAATAAAAATCCAGGAAGTATGATAGATAATAAAAAATATCAAAAAGAACTTTTAGGAAGTTCTCTCTGCTTTAAGGAAATCATCTGCAGAGCTGGAAAGGACCATATAGCTATTGATTATAGGGGTAATGTAAAAAGATGCCATAGTGAAGATATGATTCTAGGAAATATCTTTGATGATAATGTAAAGATTTTAGAAAAACCCTTACCATGCAAATCTAAGAAATGCAATTGTTATTATGAGGGTATTGAATTTGCAATGGATTCTCCAAAAATATCCAAAATAAGGAAATTATCAGAGAACCATTTTAATGATGGATTTAGTATCGATAACATAATTAAAAAAGAGTGTCCAAAATTTTCTATATATGAACAATTAGATATCCTAAGTAAATCAACATCAATTTCCAAAGAGGAAGGAAAATTCATTTACAGGTTTTTAAAAGAAAAAAACATCAAAAAAACTATTGAAATAGGTCTTGGATACGGCTGTTCCTCTGCATACATTATTTCTGCTACAAAAAGCAAACATTTAGTAATTGATCCTTTTCAAAAAGAAAATTTCGGAAATATAGGATTACAAAATATTAAAAAAATAGGTCTTGATAATTTCTTAAAATTTATAGAAAACAAATCTCATAATGCTCTTCCTAATCTTTTAAAGCAAAATTTAAAATTTGATTTTGCTTTTATCGATGGTGATCATAAATTTGATGGAATTTTTATTGATTTTTATTATATTGATCTCATGCTTAATCAAAAAGGATTTGTTCTTTTTCATGATTATTGGATGTCTTCAACAAAAACAGTTGTTTCCTGGATTAAAAATAACAAAAAAAATTATAAAGAAATTAAAAACACTCCTAAAAATATGTTTTTATTTCAAAAAGTAGGTGTTGATGATAGAGAGTGGAATCATTATGAAAAGTTTTAGAGTTTTAAAAAACTGATTTTCTTAAAGAAAAACTAAATAAATTAAAAAAAGTTTGAATCCATAATCCTTATTTTTTCTTTGATAATTTTTTGTCAATTTTTAAAATTTCTTTCTTAAGC
>WJLK01000116.1 GCA_014728565.1 Candidatus Pacearchaeota archaeon | reverse complement strand
TTTACAATAGAGCCAGGTATTTATTTCAAAAATAAATTCGGGATAAGAAGTGAAATTAATTGTTATATTACAGAAGATTATAGATTAGAAATAACAACTCCTGTTCAAAAAGAGATAGTAAAGATTTAAGATTTTTCAGAATCAGTTATATCAAGTAATTCAGGAAGCTTTGATTTATCAACTAAACCATTCATCAAAAATTTATTTTTTTCAAAGGTGATGTCACCTTCAAATTTTTCAATCTCAAAGTTCTCATCTTCAAGATTAATAATTGCTTTATTATTGCCTATTGTTAATTTTCCAGAAGTCTTGAAGACTAGGGAAGGAATAAAAACTTTTTCTAATTTTAAAAATTTATACCTAAAAGAATTGTCAAAACTAACTTTCATATTGCCTCCAGATTGAGAGGAGATAGGAATATTATTAATAAAAACATTTGATGCTTTTCCTTTTAGACTTTTAATACTGTCTTCTTCCAGAGATAATTCACCGTTGAAATTATCTATAATTATATTTGCAGAATTGAATTTTGATAAATCAATCTTTTGTTTACCGACAAGGAAATCCTTAGAACTATCGATATCTAATTCTATTCTTTTGATTTTTTCACTAGTTTTAAAATCATCAGGGGGATTAAGTTCAGCTTTTATGAAAACAGCATTTTCATCATTTAAGCCTCCTATGAAAAAACCTGTAATACCTCTGAAACCATTTTCTTTAAAAAAAGCAAAATATAAGAATAAAGAAACTAGGATTAGGAATATTATTAATATAAATATCGCAATTCTATGTTTTTTAGGAGGTTTTTCACTGTAACCTTCCAGTTGAGCCCTACTCATTTTTAGTCTCCTATTTTATTCAGCCTATCTTCTAGTATATCAATGAATTTTTCAGGATTATTGATGTTTTTAACTTCAATTATAGCACCTGGTGTATATCTATGAACCATAACGTTTCCGTAATTTAAAAGTCTTTGCCAAAAAGTTTGTTTTAATACAATATCACTTATAGTTGGAATAAAAATTCTTTTGACATCATTGTTTAAGATCCCTCTGGAGTGAACAAGATAGTGAGTGGTAATTTGATAGTAACTGAAGAATCTGTGAATTTCAGTACCTTTTATTCCAACAATCATGAAAATAAATGCAAAGATAACAACCAGATAGTTTATGTTTAGATTGTAAAATCTTAAAAAAATAATAATTAGGATAAGGATTAGAATCATGACATAGATAGGAAGATAGTGTTTTCTTGAACCCCTGATTTTCAGAATATTTTTATCATCTTGAATTCTCTTTTTCATAAATATTTTAGGGATTTAAATTTTATAAATATTGTTAATAGTTTTAAGAGGTTTTAATTGACTTTTATTTTAATTCTTTTTCTAGTAATTTTCTTACTGCCTGAAAGTCAGCTCTTTTATTCGTAGAATTCATAATCTGGCCTATGAGGAAATTAATAGCTTTTCTCTCTCCTGATTTGTAGTCTTCTACAGTTTTATGGTTTTCCTGTATAACTTTTTTTATTACTGGTAGTAGAGTTTTTTCATCATCAATTTTTTCAGAATTCTTTGCAAGTTGTTTAGGTGAAAAAGATTTAGGTATGAATTTTCTTAAAATTTCTTTTGCTTTTAGTGGAGTTATTTTCTTTTCCTGTATCAATTCTAGTAACTCAGCAATATGTTTTGGTTTTGTTTCAAGTTCATCCATTGTTTTTTTGTTATGATTTAAAACACCAAACCACTCAACAGTTATCCAGGGAAGTGCAAATTTAGGATTTATTTTTTCAATAACTTTTTCATATAATTCAGCTATGTCAATGTTCTGAGTTAGAATTTCTGCATTTTCTTTATCAATTTTATGTTTTTTAATTATTCTGTTGAGTTTTTCTATTGGTGATTCTGGAAGGTTATTTTTTATTTTTTCAATTCTCTGTTTTGTTAGTTTTATTCCAGGAAGGTCAGGGTCAGGAATAAATCTGTAATCCTCTGCATTTTCTTTTAGACGCATTAGTTCTGTTTCTTCTAGTTCAGAATTCCATCTTCTGGTTTCCTGTTTTTTTGGTTTCTTGTTCTTATGTCTGTTAAGTTCAGAATTTGCAGCTTTGACAATTTCTGTTACTGAATTTACGTTTTTAATTTCAGTTCTTTCTGAAACTCCAGAGATACTAATATTAACATCTGCTTTAATTCCTGCATCCCTGTTTATTGCTTTTATATATGAAAGTGTTAGAATCAGTTGTCTTAACCAGAATTCAACTTGTTCTGGATTTTTGAAATCAGGCTCTGTTACAATTTCAACAAGAGGTACTCCTGCTCTATTGTAATCTATTATTCCTGTGTCAGGGTTCCAGGCAGCAGGGTCTTCTTCTAGATGAGCCTCTTTTATTCTTATTCCTAGGAATTCTCCATTTTCAGCAACTGGAATTGAGTATGCACCTGAGATTGTTTTCTGATATCCAGTAGGCATATCAGGCCAGTTGTAGTGTTTTCTCTGGAATATTAATACTTTAGGGAGAGTTACTGGCTTACAATTTAGCATTAATCCAATTTGTATTATCTTATCAATTGCAGCTCTATTTGGAAGCATTGGCTTGGAGCCTGGTTGGCCTGTACAAATAGGGCAGATGTTTGTATTAGGTTTTATTTTTTTCATGTCATGAAAATTCTGGCAATTACAGAATAATTTTTCTTTTGTTTCAAGATATCCATGGATTTCTAGGCCTATTTTTGGTTTCATAAACAAACTAGAAGACTAGTGTTTAATAAACTTATGATTAATTAAAGATTAATTTAGATTTGTTTTTTTAAATCAAGAATCAGGAAATCTTAAATGAGATATGTGTGTAACACCCTTTTCTCTTGCTTGTTCAGCTTTTTTTAGTATTTCTTCAACAACCATTGAATAAACATCTGGACCTACTCCACATGTTTCAGGAGTCAATACATTAGCACAAATATTAGGTATTCCCCTTGTAGTATATCTATCAAAAGTCTGATTATTGCCATCTGCTATATAATGTATTCCATTGATTGTCCAGACTCCAGGAGGCTGAACATCTTCTCTTAATAAAGGGAATGTAGAACCATAGTAAGACATAGTTTCTGGATTAAGAGTGCTTTCTGTTGGTTGCAATTCATCTATTATCATATGTTTTAACATAATGAAATATAAAAAATAGTGTTTAATAAACTTTTTATAATTCTTCGTATCTTCTTTTTAAATCATCTAGATTTTCTTTTAGAAATTTTTCAACTGTTTCTTTGTAGTAAGGATGAGGGCATTTTTCACAAGCCCATATCTGGCCATCAGGAGATCCTGAATAGGGAATGTAGTAACCTCCTGTTCCTCCTAGTTGATAATATTTTCTAAGGTTGCACCGGGTTACAGGTCTTTTGTTTAAATCTATTCGGTATTCAGGACATCCACATAAAAAACAGCTAGGATTCTCTATGTTTCCATAACTTTCATAACAGTGAGATTCAGGATAACAGGGACATTTTTCAGGATATTTTCTACTTCTGTTTTTAAAAGATGTAGCTTCTATAATTCTGAGAATAGATTCATTGGATATAGAAATTCCTTGTTCTTTTAACTCTCTTAATATCCTAGTTAGATGATTGTCAAAGAAATTTATTATAGCTTTCATATAATAATAAGTTTTTTATATTGTTTTAAATATTATGATTTATGAAAAAACTCTTTAAAAATCCTGAACCTGGAGATAAGATAGAGATTATTGTTAAAGGAAAATCTCATCAGGGAATCCTTTTAGAGAGTCATGAACAGGGAGTTTTATTGTTAAAATTAAGAAGTGGTTATAACACAGGTTATAAAAAAGAGGACATTAAAGAAATAAAGTTATTAGAAAAAAAACAAGAGAAAAAAAAGAAAAAAGAAAAAAGAATTTCTGGAAAAAAACCAGTTATTGATTTTTATTTAACAGGAGGAACTATTTCAAGTAAATTAGACCCATCTACTGGAGGAGTTAAATGGTTAATAGATGCTGATGAATTATTTTCTATTTATCCTGAAATTTTTGAAATAGCTAACATCAGGGTTAAGAGTCCTTTTATGAAAGCTAGTGAAAATATGGATTTTAGAGATTGGCAGAGATTATCTAGGATGATTGGAAAGTCTTTGAATGACAGTAATGTCAGAGGAGTTATAATAAGCCATGGAACTGATTTTTTGCATTATACAGCAGGAGTTTTATCATTTATGTTAAAAAATTTAAACAAACCTGTTGTTCTTACTTACTCTCAGAGAAGTTCTGATAGAGGGAGCAGTGATAGCAGGCTTAACCTGAAGTGCAGTGCTTATGCTGCTCTTTCTGACATAGCTGAGGTAATTTTAGTAGGTCATGCTAATTTAGATGATGAGTATTGTTATGCTCTTCAGGGAAATAAGTGCAGGAAGATGCATAGCTCTAGAAGAGACACCTTCAGACCTATTAATTGTAAGCCAGTTGCTAAAATATTTTCTAATGGAAATATAGATATTATTAGAGATTATAAAAAGAGAAACAAAAATAAAGTTGAGGTAGATTCTGTTTTTGATAATAAAATAGCTTTGATAAAATTTTATCCTGGGCAGAGTCCTGATATTCTTGATTATTATATGAAGAATAAATATAAAGGAATTGTAATTGAGATGAGTGGATTAGGTCATGTTATTACAGAGGGAGAGAATAACTGGATTCCTAAATTAAAAGAGATTATTAAAAAAGGCATTTTGGTATTTGCAGCTCCTCAAACTTTATACGGAAGATTAGATCCTAATGTTTATAGTCCTGGAAGAAAACTACAGGAGATAGGAGTTGTTTTTTTAGAAGATATTCTTCCAGAAACAGCTTTTGTTAAATTAGGATGGGTTTTAGGCCATGAGCTATGGAGAGGAAGTGTTATGACAAAGCAAAAAATGCTTGAAAATATTAACAAGGAGTTTAATAATAGGTTAGACGAGGGATTCCTTGTTTAGAATATCCTGAATATTGATAATTTTTATAAATATATTGGATGTTGATTTAAGATGAAAATCAAGAGAGAGTATGTGATTATTTTTGCAGTTTTTTTAATAGTAATAGGATTGTTTTTGATTTTTAGATTGAGGGTTGATTCTTGGATTAAAGATTCAAAAGGAGTGTGGATTAAAAGCGGTAGTCCAGATGAAATTCCAGATTATGTTGATAAACAGCAGAGAGCAATTAGGTGTGCTGGTATTTTGTATGAGAAAGCTGAAGAGAGAGGAATGGAATTTTCAAGTCAGTGTCTAGGTGTTTGTGGAGATTATGCAGTTGACATTGTTCATGTTCCTAGAATTAATGAAGATGATAAGATAGAGAATCAGTGCGAATCTTTTAGAAATAAAGAAGTTAGTAATTTTATTGAACTTGATAAAAAAGGAGGAGTTGTCAGGATATTTGAAAAATGAGAGTTCTAGTTACAGGAGGTGCAGGTTTTATTGGAAGTAATCTTGTAGGTGAGCTTTTAGAAAAAGATTGGGATGTAAGAGTTATTGATGATTTATCCTCTGGAAGATTAGAAAATCTAAAAGATTATGAAGGAAATCCTAAATTTAAATTTCATAAAATAAGTTTTTGTGATGATGTGAATATTTTGTTTAAGAATATAGATGTTGTTTTTCATGTAGGAGCTATTCCAAGAGTTCAGTTTTCAATAGAAAATCCTGTTGTGAGCAATAAAATTAATATTGGAGGAACTTTAAATGTTCTTGAATTATGCAGAAAAAATGATATTAAGAGAGTTGTTTTTTCTTCAAGTAGTTCTGTTTATGGAGATCAGGAGAGTTTGCCTTTAAAAGAGACTATGATTCCTAGTCCTATGTCTCCTTATGCATTGCAAAAATTAGTCGGAGAATATTACTGCAGATTGTACTATATGCTTCATGGTGTTGAGGGAATAAGCTTAAGATATTTTAATGTTTTTGGTATGAAGCATGATCCCGGAGGTGGATATGCTAATCTTATCCCTAAAACTGTCTTTAGAGTTTTAAAAAAAGAGAGTCCTGAAATTTATGGAGACGGTTTGCAGACCAGAGATTTTACTTTTGTTAGAGATGTTGTTGAAGCTAATTTATTAGCTGCTCTTACTGGAAATAAAAAAGCTTTTGGAGATTTTTTTAATATTGGTGGAGGAAAAAATTACAGTGTTAATGATGTTGTCAGGCTTATAATAGGAGATAGTCAGATAAAGCTGATTTATAAACCACCTGTGATTGAACCTAAGGATACTCTTGCTGATATTTCTAAAGTGTTCAATGTTTTATCTTGGAAACCAAAATACAGTTTTGAAGAAGGTATGAAAGAGACTTTAGAATGGTTCAAAAATAAAGGATTTTCTTATTACAATTCTGTTATTTAAAAATCTTGTTGTCCTTAAATTATTGAGAGATAGGTTTAAAAACAGATTTCCCTAAATTTTTATACAAAATGGAAAAGAAAAATTCTAGAAAATCAATTGAGAAAGTTAAGGTTAATGGGAAGGTGAATGGGAAAGGTTCTAAAAATAAAAATTGCAGAGATAAGAAAAAAATTAGTATAGGATTTGTAGTTAACAATATGTTTAGTGAACATCCGAGAAGTTCTACTTTAAAGATGGGGCTTACTGCTTTTAACAGAGGTCACCATATTTATTTCATCAGTGTAGGTGATTTATCTTATGATCATGATGAGAAAATAAGAGCTAAAGCATGCTGTCCTGCTCAAAAAAGATATACCTCTCTTGATAGTTTTTCAAGAGATTTAAAAGACATACCAAGAGAAGGCTATCGTAAGATTGATGTAGCTGATTTAGATGTTTTAATGTTGAGGTATGATCCTTCTCTAGAACCTCCTACACGAGATTGGGCAAGATTTATTGCTTTAGATTTTGGAATGTTTGCAATAAAAAGCGGAGTAATAGTTCTTAATAATCCAGGAGGTTTATCAAAATCAAGAAACAAACTCTATCTTCAACATTTTCCAGAGGATATAAGACCTAAGACAGTTATTACAAGAGACAGGAATGAATTAAAGAAATTTTTTGATGAAAATCAGAAGGTTGTTTTGAAGCCTTTGTTTGGAAGTGAGGGTAGGAATGTTTTTTTAGTACATGAAAAAGAAATTCCAAATGTTAATCAGATGATTGATGCTGTTTCAAGAGATGGTTATGTTATTGCTCAGGAATATATTTCTAGTTCTGAGGATGGAGACATAAGGTTGTTTGTAATGAATGGTGAACCTTTGATACATAAAGGAGCTTATGCGGCTGTTAAAAGAGTAAAGACTAATGGTGATCTGAGGAACAATATTGGAGCTGGTGGAAAAGCAAAAAAAGCAAAAATAACAAAGGATGTTTTAAGAATTGTTGATATTGTGAGACCAAGACTTGTCCAGGACGGTATGTTTTTAGTTGGTTTGGATATTGCAGGAGATAAATTGCTGGAGATTAATGTTTTTATGCCAGGTGCTCTGAATAGTGTGGAGAGAATAACTGGAGTTGATTTTACAGAAGCTATTGTTGATGCTCTGGAAAGAAAAGTAGAGTATATGACTTATTACAAGAGAAAATTTGATAATAATGAAATGGCTACTATGTAGTCTTTCTTTTTATATGGAGTTTTTCATTTAATTTTAATTCAATACGGTTAACCTGTTTTTTGATGTCTCTGATTTCTCTCTCTGCTTTTCTATTCACCTGATAATCATACTCTGCTCTAAGCCTGTCTCTTTCAGCTGCTCTGTTCTGGCTCATTAAAATAACCGGAGCCTGTATTGCTGCCAGGCATGATAAAATTAAGTTCAGAAGAATAAATGGATAAGGATCAAATGGTTGATTGTTTATGTAGTTCAACCATATATAGGTGTTTAGAATCATCCATAGGCATAGGAAAACCAGGAAAGATAGAATAAAAGACCAGCTTCCAGCCCATTTAGCTAAATTATCTGCTGTTTTTTGACTAAGGGTTAATTTTCTTGAATCCTGGACAAAGGGTTTTAGGTTTTTATTTTTTCTCTTAAAATTTAATTTTTCAAATTTTTTTCCTGCCTGTAATATTCCTGATTTAGGTTTTTGTTTCATCTTTCCTCTTTTTTTATTAAAGGAGAAATTGATTTATATAGGTTTTGATTGTCTTGAATTTAATTGTATTTATAACACAAACATAATTTAGTTTTAGAATAGTTAGTACTTTTAAGTGGTTAAAAAAGAAAGATTTAAAAATTGTTTGTTTTTAATTATTATACTTATATGGTACTAGAAGTAAAAATTTTAAGTGGTTCTAGAGGGTCAAACTAGGGAGGAAATTGTGAAATTAGCTTGGCTAATTGCCATGCAGAAAAGATAAGAGTTTATCTGAAACACTGTATGGGCTCAAGAATAAAAAAAAGTAAAAGTTCTTTTATTCCCACACACCAACCTGTTTATGAAGCATTAACTTTTGCAATGGTAAATAATTTAGGTCTTCATACTTCAGATTATTATTTGTTACAGAATCCTCATGGAAATTTACCTTTTAAATTAGAGACCGGTATTAAAACCAATATTCGTAGTGGAATGCCTTTTTATTTTGTTAGCAAGTTGATGGAGTGTGAAGGTTTAGATGATGTTAGAGAAGCATCAGCTCTAGTGAGTGATGAAATGATATATCTGGATTTGTTGCAAGTTTCTGATATTGTAGGAAGACCTCAAAATTATTGTTATATAGATGGAAAAGTTTTTTATCTAGACCTTGGGTGTAGTTTTGTAGATGCTCATGAGGGAAGATTAGAATTACATAATAAACATGGAAAACCTCTTAGTAGAAAACAGTTAAGAAAATCATTAAAAGAGTTAGAGAGGTATTCCATAGTAGGCAAGGGAGGATATCGTTCTATGACCCTTGCTGATTTTGCAGAAATGCCTAGGTATTTACGCATTCCTACTTTAAATCCCAGAGGGAGGGTATCTTTGACAAGTCTTATAACTGAAGAAGAAATTGAAGAAATCGTTTCAAGATTAGCTTTTAGTGCAAAAAAAACTCTGGATTCATATAAAGGTTCAGAATATTTAATGAGAACAAATAATAATCACTAATTTTATTAACTCAGGTTTCTAAAGTTTTTTATGGAAATTAAAGCAGGACTTGAAATTCATCAGCAGTTAGATACTCATAAATTGTTTTGCAACTGTCCATCTGTTTTAAGAAATGATGAACCTGAATTTGAAGTTAAAAGGAAATTGCATGCTGTAGCTGGGCAGTCTGGAGATATTGATGTTGCTGCTAAGCATGAAACTAGTAAGGACAGAGAATTTTTTTATCAGGGATATGGTACAACTTGTCTTGTTGAGTTAGATGAAGAACCACCTCATTTAATTAATTCAGAGGCTCTGATGATAGCCTTACATATAGCCCTTCATCTTAATTGTGAGATTGTTCCAATAACTCAGATAATGAGAAAGACAGTGGTTGATGGAAGCAATACATCAGGTTTTCAGAGAACTGTTTTAATAGCAAGAGATGGTTATATTGAGACTAGAGAGGGAAGAGTTGGAATAGGAAGTGTTTATTTAGAGGAGGATTCATCAAGGGCTGTTTCCAGAGACAAGAAAAGAGTTATCTGGAGACTCGATAGGCTGGGAATTCCTCTTGTTGAAATTCAGACAGAACCAGATATAAGGACTCCTGAGCAGGCAAAAGAGGCAGCATTGTATATTGGCGATGTCTTAAGAAGTTGCAAGGTAAAGAGAGGAATAGGCACTATTAGACAGGATATTAATGTAAGTATTTCTGGTCATCCTAGAGTTGAAATAAAAGGATTTCAGGATGTTAAGATGTTTATTCCTGTTATTGAAAGAGAAATTAAAAGACAGCAGGAGAATATTAAGAAAAAGAATTTGAAAAGCGAAGTTAGAAAAGCTCTTGATGATGGAAGTACGGATTTTTTAAGGCCAATGCCAGGTGCAGCAAGAATGTATCCTGAAACTGATTTGCCTTTGTTAAAAATATCTCGAAAAATGATTGATGAAGCTAAAAAAACTCTTCCTAAATTAACAGAGAAAATAAGAGAGGAGCTTAGAAAAAAAGGATTAAATGAGTCTATGATCAAGCTTTTGACTAAAAAAGGATTAATAGATGAATTTAAGGTTTTACTTGGTTTGGTTGATGAACCTAAGTTTATTTATAGAGTTTTGGTGGAGATTCCTCTGGAAATTTCTAGACATACTGGAAAGGATGTTAGTGGCAGATTAACCTTAGATGTTATTGAAGATATTGTCAGAGCTGTTTCTGAGAAAAGAATTGATAAATCTGATGTAAAACATGTTATGGAAGAGGTTGTTTCTGGAAAATCAGTTGAAGATGCTCTTAAGGTAGAAAAAGCAGATTTAGGCAAGATTGAGACAGAAGCAGCAAGATTAATAAAAGAAAAACCTGGTCTGAGTATAGGAGCTTATATGGGTCTTATTATGCAGAAATTTAAAGGTAAAATCAGTGGTAAAGAAGCTAGTGAAATTTTAAAGAAGCTGATGAAATGATATTTCAAATGGTTGTTTTATCTGATATTTCAAGTTTTATAGGAAGTGAATTTCAGGTAGATGATATTGAGAGAGTTCTTGCAGTTAGGTTTTCAGGAGTTTTTTTAGTAAATAAGGATATGTATAATATTCCTATTTAGCAATAAATAATTTTATAAATTCTGTTTCAGAAGTATATTCATGCTTAGAACTCATACTTTAGGAGAAATCAGTGAGAAAATCATAGGACAGAAAGTAAAGTTATGTGGCTGGATTGATACAATCAGAGAGCATGGAAAAGTTATTTTTTTTGATTTAAGAGACAGATATGGAAAGGTCCAATGTGTTATTGTTAAGAGTAATGAGAGTTTTGAGAACATTAAGAAACTAGGAAAGGAAAGCTGTATAAAGATAGAGGGACAGGTTAATCAGAGGCCTAAGGGAAGTGAGAATCCTGATTTAGCAAGTGGAAGAGTAGAGGTTTTTATTGATTCTGTTGAGGTTCTTGGAAAAGCAAGTCAGCTTCCATTTGAGATTGATGAAAAAGATATTGGAGAGGAAATTAGGATGAAGTTTAAGTTCTTAGATTTAAGAACTGAAAAAATGCAGAAAAATCTTGCTTTTAGGTCAGAGGTTGCAAGAGCTGTCAGAGAATATTTTTTGAAAAATAATTTTATAGAGATTGAGACTCCTTTGCTAGTTAAGCCTACTCCAGAAGGAGCAAGGGATTATATTGTTCCAAGCAGAGTTAATCCTGGAAAATTCTATGCATTGCCTCAGAGTCCTCAGCTTTATAAGCAGATTTTAATGATATCTGGTTTTGACAGATATTTTAGTCTGGCTAAATGTCTAAGAGATGAGGATTTAAGACAGGACAGGCAGCCAGAGCATACACAGATTGATTTTGAGATGAGTTTTGTTGATTCAGAGGATATTATGAATTTTGTTGAAGATATGTACAGGTATGTTTTTGATAAAGTTCTGGGAGTTAAACTTGGGAAGTTTCCTAGATTAACTTATGAAGAGTCTATGAAAAAATATCATACTGATAAGCCTGATTTAAGAAAGGATAAAAATAATAAAAAAGAGTTTGCATTTTGCTGGATTTATGATTTTCCTCTTTTTGCATATAATCAGGAGGAGGGAAGATGGGAACCAGAGCATCATATGTTTACCTCTCCTCAGAAAAAGTATGTTGATGATTTAGAAAAAGAACCTGGAAAAGTCAGGGGAGAGTTATTTGATGTTGTTTTAAATGGTGTGGAGCTAGGAAGTGGCAGTATAAGGATTAATGATCCTGATTTACAGGAGAGAATAATGAAAGTTGTAGGAATGAGTAAACAGGAGGCTAAAAAGAAATTTGGTTTTTTACTAGAGGCTTATAAATACGGAGGTCCTGTTCATGGTGGAATGGGTCTTGGTTTTGACAGACTTGTGGCATTAATGCTTGGTTATAATGATATTAGGGAGGTAATAGCATTTCCAAAAAACAAGGCAGCGCAAAATCCAATGGATGGTTCTCCTTCTGATATAGATAAAAAACATCTAAAGGATGTTCATGTTGATGTCAGGATTACTGAGAAAGCTGATAAAAAAACAGTTAAAAGCAAAAAGAAAACCAGAAAGAGATAATCTATGCTGCAGTTTCATTGTATCCACTAACCATCTTCTTATTATTATTTCTTTATTTAAATATTTAATTATTTTAGAATTATTGGTTTTTAGATTACTAAAAGATAAATTAGATTATTCTGT
Source organism: Candidatus Pacearchaeota archaeon (assembly GCA_014728565.1). Taxonomy (GTDB): domain Archaea; phylum Nanobdellota; class Nanobdellia; order Pacearchaeales; family GW2011-AR1; genus ARS1285. Next base: position 8,222 of record WJLK01000116.1, on the reverse strand, counting down.
TCTGTCTTCTAATCTTGTTTGTAATCTCTGATTCCACTCTGTTCTTTTATCTTCCCAGGCATCTCTGTCTGAATAAGGAACTAATAATCTCCAGTCTCCAATTTCTTCTGTGAATCCTGGACCGACTTTATGAGTTTCATAGGGTTTTTCGAGATTAGTTATTCTTTCAGGACACAATAAAAAATCATATCCTACAAGAGGTAGACTTGTTCTTCCTATATAAGAAATTTCTGTTGCTCCTTCCCCATCAAGAAAATCTACTTCTAAGAAATCACTTTCATTAACAGAACCCCTGTCAACAGCTCTTGAGAAACTTGAGATTCCTGTTCCATTTGTTATAGGCGGGAGTTGAGCAGTTGGTTGAGAACTAAAAAATCTTCTTAAAGTTGAGTATAATCTTTTTAACATTTTAATTTTAAAACCCCAAAAAAGCCAGTTTCATATCAAAAAATGATATGGCTTTGCTTTTCTGGGGAAAAAGAGGTGATAATTTTACATAGTTTTGGGGTTTATAAATCTTTTGGTTTTGTTACTTCTTATAAGTTATAACATAAACTAGATTTTTGTATTTAATTGTTTTTAGTAAATTATTTAAACTGGTTTTTAGGAACAAATATACTGGAATTTTTAAAATGGCAATTGAGGATAATGTTGAAAGAAGAAGGTTAAGAGCTAGAAGATTTGCAGAGGAACTTGGAAATCATTTAGCAGATGTTTGTCCAGATATTGGTAGGGAACTTTATGATGGAGCAACTATAGCAGGATTAGTCAAAAACCACCTGAATGATTTAGAGGGTTTAAAACTTGAGAGTGGAGCGAGATATAATAGAAACCTAGATAGTGGACACTGGATTGCGAGAATTGCAGTTAGAAGAGCTTTAAGTCACTTTCTTTCAGATGATGAATTAGATGAAATTGGAAAAAGAAACATGTTAGAGACTGCAGTAGAGAGAGGAGTAGAGGGAGTAAGAGCGAGAGGCGATATACCTTATGATAATGGTAAGACTGTTGTTATTGATGGAAGAAAATATGGTGAAATGGAGTATGCTCATTATTTGAGATGCCATGGACATTCCTGGGATGCTATTACTGCTTTTGTTAATGGAGAGTTTAACGCTGATAGGAATCCAAGAAGTCTTTCCCAGGCATATCACAGGTGGTTAGATAAAATATATGTTGAGGAATGTGCAGATCCTTTGTAATTGCAATTAATTTATAAACTCTTTTTCATTTTTTAAAAAATGAAAATTCTTGCAATTGGTGATTTTCATGGAAAGTTCCCAGGAAAGTTGAAGAAGCTTGTGAAAAATGAAAAGATAGATTTTATTTTTAGTACCGGGGATTTTGGAGGCAGTGATAAATTGCTGAAAATAATATTCAAGTATTTTTATGAAAACTGGTGGGAAAGAGTAGGTGAAAAAAAAGCAAGGAAACTTATTAAAGATGATTATAATTCTGGTAAAAAAATTATAAATGAGTTAAATAACATGAAAGTTCCAGTTTATACTGTTCATGGTAACTGGGATTTTGAGGATAGGACATATAAAAGAAGAAGTGCAGGTTTTAATATAGGAAAATATTCAGATATTATAAAGAAAAAGAAAAACATAGTTTTTTTAAAAAAGAGAATTAAGAATGTAAAAAATCTTAAAGTTTATGGTTTTGGAGGATTTGTAGTTGCCTCTGTTTATCTTACTAATGATGGAGGTTTTGATAAGAAACAGAGGGATAAATATAAAAAAGAACATGAAAAGCAAAAAAAGCAGTTATTTAAAAAAGCAAGAAAGGATATTGATATTTTACTGGCTCATTATCCTCCTTATGGTTTTTTTGATAAAGTTAAATTTAAAGGTCAGAATCCAATGAATGGAAAACATGTTGGTTTTAAACCCTATCTGGAGTTTATTAAGAAGTTTAAACCTAAATTATTCATTTGCGGACATATGCATGAGTATCAGGGGAAAAAGAAGATTGGAGATACCCTTGTTGTGACAACAGGTTCAGCTAAGCAGGGAAAAGCAGCTGTTATTGAGATAGCAAGCTCAAAATCTAAAGATTTTGAAGCATCAAAAATTGAAAAAATTAAGGTGAAGTTTGTGAGATAGGATTTTTTATTCTTTTTTCAACATCTTTTATTGTTCTGTCAGATAATTTTAAATTTCCAGAATCTCGCATTACCTGTGCAAAACCTAAATCTCTCATTAATCTGTGAATATAAACTGCTTTTTTATTTATAGGACCGTAACCCTCAATTAGAGCTTTTAGTATTTCAGGATCATCAAAGAAATTATCCCTATGAAGTTTTATAAAATCATATTCAGGACTTGAACTTCTAGCAAATTCAAAATCAATAATTCCTGTAATCTCCCATTTATTATTCTTTTTTTTAACAAATATATGGGATTTATGGAAATCCCCATGTATTAAAGTAGGTTTTCCAGAATAATCAATAATGTCTAGGTTGGTATAGACAACTTTTATAAACTTTGTGACAAACTCAGTAGAGAGATGTTTATAAGATAGCAATCTAAAAAAATCTTCTCCAAATAAACTTAAACATTCTCTGAGAAAAGGGCTATAATTAGCTTTATTCCCAATTTTTTTAAACTCAAAACCTTTATTTGAGATGATTCCTTTCTTAGTAATCTTACCAAAATTTTTGAATTTAATTTTATGAATCTTTTTTAATAATCTTCCAAGTTTCTTGACAATATCTAATCTTTCAGGTTTTGAAATAGAATTCCAGATAGTATCAAGCCTGATTCCTTTTAATTTTTCTAAAATCATACAGTCGTCATGGAAAAATAAAATTCTAGGAGCTGGAATATCATTTTTTAAAAGAAGTTCTATTATAAACTTTTCTTTAGCAAGATCATACTCCTCTTTTTCATTATTGGAAAAACGGACAATTGCTTTTTTTGGTTCTTTATTTATATCTGCTTCAAAATTAAAATGGCTGAAGCCTTCGCTGATTTTATGAATTTTTAAAACTCTACAATCTAGAGCTTCTTCAACTATTAATTTAATTTTTTCTTCCATTTTATAACCTTTCTAAAATTTCTTCAAGAGACCTTACACTTGGATAACCTTGTAATTGTTGGCCCTGCCTGCCCACATAAATTCCTCCTGTAGTAAGAGCATAGCCTGAAAAAGCATCTCTAACTGCTTGTTCACAAGTTATATCCTCTTCTCTGTCTCCAACAAACTGAATATGCCTAAGAGTTTCTGGTTTCATCTTCTTTACTAGCTCTATTGCTGCAGTATCTTTCGAAGGTCTTTTTGGATGAATTGTTTCTACAAATTCAAAATACCTCCCTAAATCAAAATAATCAAGTTTTGTTTGAGTGTATTCTGGATTTGATTTAGATAATAGAGAAAGCCTTATCCCTCTACCACTTAATTCAGTTAAGACTTTATGTGTTTCTGGGAAAATTAAAACTTCTCCATCTGCTAAAGATTGTTCCCAGGTCTTTCTCTTATCAAGAGATTCATCAAATTCCTGTTTCGGTATTCCATAAGATTCAGCAAAGTCATACCAGTTCACACCTAGTTGGTCTGGAGTTACTGTATAGCCTAATCTAGCAAAGGCTTCAGTTACATCTCTTTCATATTTTTGTTTTGAATTTATTAGGGTGTTATCTAAGTCAAATACTAATGCTGATGTTTTTTGTTCTTTCATTTTATTTACTCCTTAGTAATAACATAAAATAAGGGTATTTATATTTATGCCACCCTTAATGGGGTGGTAATAGTAAGTTTTATTAAGAAGTGTGTTTTAAAAAGATGAGGACCTCAGGGAAGATGACTTGTCAAGTTATCTCAGGAAAGGTGACTTGTTAGGAAAACTTGGGTTTTCATACGAAATGGAATATTACGAGGAACTAGGATTAAGTAGAAATGAAAGCAGAGTTTATGAGACTCTTGTTGAGCATGGAATAATGGGTTCAGGTGAGATTTCAGGCAAGAGTGGAGTTTCTTATTCTAGGATTTATAATGTTTTAGACGGTTTAATTGAGAAGGGTCTTGTTAAGGTAGTTCCTGAAAAAACCAAGAAATTTATTCCAAGTAGTCCCGAAAGCCTAATTAAACTAATAGATTATAGGGAGAAGAGGCTTGAGAAAGCTAGAGAAAAAGCAAAGGAATTAAAGAAGTTTTATGAAGTAAAAGAAAAAAATCCAGTAACCATGGTTTTTGGAAGAAAAGGTTTTCATAGAGTTATTAGAGAACTTAAAGATGTTGATAAATATAGCTATAGTATTAAATGGACCTCTTCTTATGAACCAGAATGGGTTGGATATGCAGAGCGAAGTATTAAAAAAGGAAAAGACCACAAGACTTTAACTAGATATGATAAGGAAACAGAAAAAGATGTTAAGAAATGGCTGAAAATAAATAAAAATATAAGAAAATTTGAAAATGAAGGTATTGCAATTGATATTAGAGATAATAAGGAGGTCTTGATAGGTTTGATAAAAAGCAATGTCACTCTGCTTATAAAAGACAGGGCTTTTTGCAAGCTCATGAGGCAGTTGTTTTTAGATAGCTATGAAAAAGCTGAAAAAATAACATAATTAATTTTAAATATCCTATGAATCTGATAAGAATATGAATGAAAAGCAGATAGAAAAACAGGCAAAAAATATTCTTGATAAGTTTTCAAAAGCACTTGGAAAAGTTGAGGAACTTGAGGATTATTATGTTGATAGAGAGAAATTTGAGAGAGATGAAAATGGAGAAAAGTGTGATAAGGATTTTAAAGAGAGAATGCTGGATAATGCACCTAGAAAAAATAGGGATTTTGTTATTGCTGAAAAAGGAGATTGGAAAAAATGAGAAAGAGTCTTAGTAAACCTAAGATAAGTATGATAAGAGGGTTAATGGATATGCTGGTTTTACCGGATGATTGTAATGGTCATGCTGGTGTTAGTAGATTCTCTGAATATTTGGGAAGTATAAGAAGTGAAGAGAATCTTGAGGAAATGCTCTATACTCCAGAAGGTTGTGCTAATATTTTGGCTTCCATAGTAAGTATTTTTATGTTGAGTGTTAAGAGAAGTGATATTAGCTGGTTTGAAAAGACTTATGAATGTTTAGCTTCACAAGTTCCTGATGAGAGAGATAGAGGGCGTTATTTAAGAAAAGTTCAGAGATTTATTTCTGCTGCTAATGAATTTATTAGTAATGCTGAAGCAAGCCCTTTAGAAGATGTGGTTTATGTTTATGTAGATAGCCAGTTTTCAAGAACAATGGAATATTATATAGATAATGGTCTGCCTTTAGGAAATGCTAGGGAAACCTATGATAGACAGGCTAGAGCTCTTGAGAATTTTCGTAAATCTGTTATAACGGTTGAGAGATATAAAAGCTGTCTTGGTACTCGTTTTATATATGTTGGATGCAAGAGAACTGGTGAAGATTATGGAAAAGCAGCAATAATTGCTGCAGGAGTTAACATTTGAGATGATAAAACAAAAATTAAAATTAATAAAAGAAGGCAAGTTAACAGCTGAGCATAATATCAGGGATTATATTGAGAAAATCAGGAAAGAAAATCCTGAGATGAATATTGTTCTACATATTAATGAAAATGCAATTGAACAGGCTGTTGAATTAGATAAAAAAATTAAGCAGGGAGAGGCAGGCAAGTTAGCTGGTTTGGGATTTTTAGTCAAAAGTGTTATAAATGTTGAAGGATTGATTTGTAATTGTTCCTCCAGGGTTTTGGAAAATTATAAAGCAACCTATAATGCTACTGTCATTGAGAAATTATTAGAAGAGGATGCTATTGTTCTTGGAATGGTAAACTGTGATGAATTTGCCTGTGGTGCAACAGGAGAACACTCAGCTTTTGGAGTTTGTAAAAATCCAAGAAGTCCTAAGAGGGTTCCAGGCGGGAGTAGTTCTGGAAGTGCAGCAGGAGTTACAGCTGGTTTTTGTGATTTTAGTTTAGGAAGTGATACAGGAGGAAGCATAAGAAATCCTGCTTCGCACTGTGGCATAGTAGGTTTTAAACCCAGTTATGGAAAGGTTAGCAGATATGGTTTGATTGATTTAGCAATGAGTTTTGACCAGATAGGACCTCTTGCTGAAAATATAGAAGATTGCAGGATTGTTTTTGATGTTATCAAAGGTAGAGATAGCAGGGATACTGTCACAATGGATTTTAAAGAAAAGAAGAATAAAAAGAAAATTAGTATTGGAGTTCCAAAAATAAATGCTGATGAAAAAATCTGGAAAAAAATAAGAGGTGAGATTGGAAGAGTTTGCAAGGAAAATTCCTGGACATGGAAAGATATTGAAATTAAGCATATTGATTTAGGAATACAGACCTATTATCCTATTGTCTATACTGAGTTTTTTTCAGGAACAAGAAAATTTGATGGAAGAAAATATGGTTTTAAAATTGAGGATGCTTGTGGTGAGGAGGTTTTAAGAAGAATTTTAGGAGGAAAAGAGATTACAAAAGCAGAGTATGCTGGGAGATATTATAGAAAAGCTTTAGCTGTAAGAAAAATTCTTAAACAGGAATTTGAAAAAGCTTTTAAAAAATTTGATGTTCTTGTAATGCCGACTGTTCCAAAACTTCCTCATCAAATAGGCGAGAAGATTAGTGTTGAAGAAAATTATATGTATGATGCCTGCACTGTTCTAGCTAACATATGTGAGATTCCTGCTATAAGTGTTCCTGCTGGTGAGATTGATGGAATCCCTGTTGGAATACAGATTCTTGCTGAAAAAGGCGAGGATGATTTTTTATTGGATGTAGCCGGAGAGTTTGAGAAATGAAATACAAAAACATTGAAATAAGCTGGTTAGGGCATGCGAGTTTTATGATTAAGAGTGAAACAGGAAAGGTAATTTATCTAGATCCTTTTAAGATTAAAGAGGATAGTGAAAAAGCAGATTTTGTTTTACTGACTCATTCACATTATGACCACTGCAGCATAGAAGATATAAAGAAAATAATAAAACCTTCAACTGTTTTTGTTGGTCCTGCTGATATCCAGAGCAAATTAGGAAAAGTTGGAGATGGAATCAATCTTGAGATTACAGAGCCTGGAAAAACAATTGAGGCAGATGAAATGAAAATAAGTGCAGTTCCTGCCTATAATTCTAATAAGGAATTTCATCCCAGAGAAAATAACTGGCTGGGTTATGTTGTTGATTTAGGTGTTAAGGTTTACCATGCTGGTGATTCTGATTTAATTTCTGAGATGAATAATATTTATTGTGATGTTGCTTTACTGCCTGTTGGTGGAAAATTTACCATGGATTGGAGAGAAGCTGCTAAAGCAGCTGGAATTATTAAACCTAAACTAGCAGTTCCAATGCATTTTGGAGAGATCATAGGAGATGAAAAAGATGCAGAGAAATTTATTAGTGAATGCAGTAATTTAGGTGTTAATTCTGAGATTTTAGATAAAGTTTGAAATGGCAAAAAAATTCATAATTACTGGAGGACCATGCACTGGAAAAACCAGTATAATTAGTGAGTTAGGAAGAGAATTTAGGATTTTTAAAGAGGCTGCAAGAGAGGTTTATAATAGTGAGGAGCGGGATATTACAAGTGAAAATTTTCAGAAAGCTATTTTTGAAAAACAACTAGAAAATGAAGAACAGGTTGAGAAATACCCCGGAGTAATATTCTTTGACAGAGGTCTTGCTGATACAGTAGCTTATTATAAGTATTATGGATTTGAAGTTCCTGAAGAATTATTACAGAAATGTAAAAATGCTGATTATGAGATTATCTTCTTTTTAGATTTTGTTCCCTATGAAAAAGATAAAATGAGATATGAAGATAAGGAGGAAGCTAAAAAAATCCATGAGCTGATATATAACTCTTATAAAGATTTGGGTTATAAAATAGTTAAAGTTCCTCTGATGAGTGTAAAAGAGAGAGCAGAGTTTATTAAAAAGTTTATTGATTAGTTTTAATTAATTATTCTTGAAAAGAGCTGAGATTTGTTCATGTAGTTCACGTGCTAGTTCATCAAGAGCTCTTCTTTTTGCAGAACTTGAAATTTCACTTCTTGCTCTGTAAAAAGTTATTGTTAGTCTTCTTTCTTCTAGTGTGATTACATTAACAGGATAATTTCCTTTAGGATATATAAGATTTGTTGAATCTGGAGAGGATTCTAAACCATATGAGTTTTCTAAACCATGGGATTGGAATCTTTGCTCTCCTAATTGTCTTAAAACACCTTGTCTTGAATCTGGAG
>WJLK01000115.1 GCA_014728565.1 Candidatus Pacearchaeota archaeon | reverse complement strand
TCATCAATTTCCAAATAAACAGTTCCATTTGTTGAAGTAACAGTTACATTAAAATGTCCATCCCCACTATCAACCAAACTTGCATTATCATCATAATAAGAACTAAAAACTGGGTATTCATCATCAGCTGGAGCTCCTGTTTCATTATAAGTTGCTCTTTTTTCATACAAATCCAGTATTTCAGAGGAATTTAATGTCCTGTTCCAGATACCTGCTTCATCAAATGGCTTGTCCCAGTAATAAGAACCAGAACTGTCTCTTGTCCAGAACTCAAAATGTTCTGTACTTGAATCAAAGTCAAATGTTCCTGAAAAACCAGTGCATCCAATATAAGTCCCATTATGATACAGACAAATATCTGTACTGTTTAATAAACATGTAATCATCTGCCACTTTCCATTTGTTTGTTGATTTACTACTACTTCTTTTCTTTGATTTGCACTATCCTTTGCATTCCATGTTATTTCAGCAGTATCATAAAGAGCCAAGTCAAAATCCCCATCTGTAGATGTAGAACCTCTTGAAAACATAGCAATACCACTAGCTGATGCTGTTTGATTTATCCAGATGTTTATTGTTAATTTATCTCCATCCCAAAAGTCATGGTTTTTAAAATCTATTCCAGGTTCAGGTTGTTCACTGCTTGGTGTATAAGAACCCCCAACAACACCATCAGTTTTATTCCATGTTCCACTCCCTATCCCTGTTATATTATAACTTTCATTTACTTCTGCTTTTGCTACACTTCCACTTTCGTCATCAAACTTCCAGTAAGCTATTAAGTCATCATCCAAATAATCCATGTTCTGGTCATCACCTGAAGAATTAATCCATGGGTCAAGTGCATAGAGATGATTATTATCTATAGCCTCTTGTAATGTTTCTGAAGATGGTTTTATAGCAAACCAGTATTTATCATCTATTTCATTTAAATTAACTTCAAACTCTGCTCTAAGATTATAAGTTTTCCCAGAAACTATTGGAAGATTCTTTTTGTAAAACCATTTGTTCATTCCCCCATAATTGTAATTAATTGAATGAACTTTTCCTGGAACATCCTTCCAATCTTCAGTTACATTCCAGTAAGCTGTTTTAGTTGCTACATTTCCCCATTCATAATGTCCTTTTTTTATTAAAAATAACTTACTTTTATTTTCTTCAGTTATATTTTCTATGTAAGTTCTGTTTTCATAACACCAAAAATAATCTGATGTGTAATTAAAGAATTCAGTAGGACAGGTATAAGAATAGGTTTTATTATGTGGATTATAATATTTTGCATCTTTTAATTTAAATTGTGTTGTATTAACTCCAATGACCACATCCACATCACCTGTATAAACCTTACTTTTAATTATAAAATCAACTTCTCCTCTTTTTAAATTACAGTTAGGAAAATCCATGCAGATAGTATTGTTTTTATTAAGTGTATGTGGTGTTGCAGAGATATATGCTTTTGAATCATTTATATAAACTGTATTGTCTTTTACAATCCAGGGGTCTACTAATCCATAACTTAATTGTTGTTGCATTTTAAATATATTTAATGATGATTTTGGTAATATAAAATAAGCAATTGCACCTCCAATTATTATTCCAATAAATACAATTATTATAATAAAAGTCCATTTTTCATTCATAAGTATATTAAAAATCTAACTCTTAAATAAACTAAGTTTAAGCTATCTTAGTATAAAGTATTGCAAAACCTACAAAATTCATAAAAAGAATTATTCCAACTCCAATATAAGGTGCATATTCCTTCAATAAGCTTAGGACAGTATAAGCTCCTTTTGATTCTCTTTCAAACTGGTTCTTCCATGATTTACTTTCTGAAAAATCTGATTTTATTTTTGCAAAACTTGCAGTCTCTCCTGTTTTATCATCCTCCATTTCAGTAAAAGATTCATAAAGCAGAGGGATATAATGATCAGGACTGACTTGCTGAACTGTTATGATAGAATCTTGACCTTGGATATATTTTTCAATATTAAATGGTTTCATTGGAACAGGTGATTTTCTTCTTCTTTTTATCCAGACAACTCCCCTTTTAGTATCATATGCCCCTTTCCCCCATTCAGCAGTCAATAATCTCCCATCACTTCTTGGAATTTTAATTTCTGCTTTTAGATTCCATGATCTTTTTTTCTTTAATAAATACCATAAAAATAATCCACAAAGCCCAAATACACCCAATAAAATAAATACCCAGAATATTAATTTTGCAATACCATAAAAACCACCAGCACCTCCAACTCCTCCAAAAATTTCAGTTAAACGTCCTCCGAAATCTGGCATTATGAAACTACCTCCAAACCTTGCATCATTGATTGTATTTCATTTGTCATTTCCTTAAGATTTTGTGTTAAACTTATATATTCTCTATAACAATTTTTATGCCAGAAAAGTGTTTTATACAATTTTCCAGAATTAAATTCTTTTAGTTCAATGAAATTTTCATCATCAATATTTATTCCTAATTTGCATTTCACACAGGTTTTTATTTTACTTTCTTTCATTTTACTTCCAAAATTTTAAGAAATCCCATTTTGCCTGTTGGGGTTGTTGAGAAAGACTTTCACTTACATTTAATGCTTTAAAAATTCTTCTTGATTCCATTCCATTCTGAGCTCTTTTTAATGCCATAAAAGTATTATTTAACAATAATTGACCTATCCTTGTTCTTTCTGAATAATCATTCTTAAGAGTATATTCTTCAGCATTACTATCTAAATCATCAGTAAGCCATTCGATTATAATTTTCATTATCCCATTAATTTCTCCAGGAGAAAGAGTTGAGAAAGTTGTATTTTGATTCATTATTGAAGAAAGAAAAGAAATATACCTTGCAACAAGCATCGGATGAGGTTCTGGTGCATTTTCATTAACTTTTTTCCATGATTTTGTCAAAGGATCTTTTATATATCCTTTAATTCTCATCTGTAAATCTGCTAATTGATTTTCAGGTGAGATATGCTCAATAAAAGTTTTTACTCTTTCTTCTTGTGCCTGTAATGCATAAATTTGTCTGTCATCTGTAGGAGGTTGAGGTTCAGGCATATAACCATAAGGATCTTCCATAAACAAATATCTTTTAAATTATATATAAAAACTAACAATAGAATTTATCTCAAAATAGGTCTTATTTTAGGAGTATAACCTAATCCTTTTTTTATTTCTTTAGGTTTTCTTCTAGCTTTAAATCCAAAAACTCTGGCTGTAAAACTTGGAGTATATCTTGTTGGTTGGAATAGTTTTCTCTTCTTTTTCTTTTTTTTGTCTTTTTTGAATTCAAATCTCATCTTAATTTTTGGAGGTTTTCTAGGTGGTTTTTTAGGAGGAACATAGAATGGTGGTCTTAGAGTAGGAGTTTTAGGGGGTTTGCTAGAAGATTTTAGATAACTTGGAGGATAATAAGAAGAGAATCCTGAAGGTTTATATTTTAATTTGCTAGTTCTAGTAATTCTAGGCTTACTGGATGGTTTGCTAGAAAGTTTACTGGGCTTGCTGAGTTTAGTTATTGGAATTTCAGATGATACACCACGCAACCAACTTTTATAACTTGGCTTTCCTAAAGAACTTAATTCTATCAAACTGCTTCCAAAATAACTTGCTGGTGTTGTTATAGGGTAAGAACTAGGAGTTCTGTAAGATCCTAAAACATTTTTTATTTTAATTCCTTTACCCCTATCAAAAGTTGTTCTTCCTATATCTAAAGGAATTCTCTGTCCACCCCAACGGAAAAAATATTTCTTTCCTGTAATCTCTACTTTAGTTGAGGGTGGAAGAACAGCCTCTACCTCTGTCTTTATTCCTGGAACAAAGGCCTCTCCAGGTCTTGCTATTTTTCCTTTTACGAACTTTTTAGGAATAATTCCAATAGTTCCTGGTTTTCCGTAAGGTTCTAAAATCCTTTCGCTATAAAAACTTATTTTTGGTTCTTTAGTTATTCTTAAAAAGTGTGGACTTACTCCATAACTTCCATATAATCCCGGAAACTCACTTTTTGATTCTACAACTTTAAACTTAGATTTCCAGAATACATCGCCTGTTGAATGGAACATCATAGGTTCTTCATAACCAGGAACTCTCTGAGATTTTTTTAAGAATAATTTTAAATGTTCTCTTGGTGGAGCTTCTGGAAAGTGTTTTTCTCCTGTTAAAACATCTTCTGGAATAATTTTTTCTTGAAATATTTCAGTTCTTCCTCTTGTTCTAAAATAACTCTCAATTTTAGGATAATATTTTGCAGAGGTATATCCTCCCATACCTAAAGGCAGTAGCTCAGTGGAAATTATTTCTCCTGTTTTCTCTCCTGCTTTTTTCATTGTTGGTTGAGTTCCAATTCTGTAAGCAGCAGAAGTTCCATATAAAGTTGGTAATCCATAACTTATAGCTTTTCCTGTAACTTTTGCAGTTTTTGGAAATAATTTAGTCACAGGTTTAAGAATTTTACCGCCTAATTGTAAAGAAGGAGCTGTTATTAATCCAACTCCATACATAACTCCTGTTGTTAAAGGTTTTTCAACAGGTGCTGTTATTATTCCATAACTTACACCTCTATGGAACTGTTCAGCTCCTCTAGATTTAATTCCAAAAGAACCTATACCAAAAACACTAGGAGGATAAGGAGCTGTTTCTGTAATAACCTTTGCTGTTTTTTTATATTGTTCTTTAAAAGGTATTTTTTCACTGATAGTTTCTTCGGCTTTTTTGTATTTTTCAGTAGCTTTTGAAATAAAACTTTTTTCCTCAGCCTCAACCTTTTTAACTTCTTGTATTTCAGGCTTTTTTTCTTCAATAATCTTTTCTCCAATAATGCCTTCTGCTGTTGAGGTAAATTGATATTCAGGAAATTGCTTTTCAATTAAACTAGGAGCAATAGAATAACCCTTTCCTTTCACTATGACAGGAGGAGGTAATTCTTTGGCTTTAGGTTTGGGTTCTTTGTAACCGTGTTCAATCAGATAATTAGCTAAAGGTCTAAGATGAGGATCTCTCCCAACAACCCAGGCTTTCCCAGAGAAAATTAATCTTTTAACTTGTTTAACTTCTCCTGGAGTATATCTTCTTCCTTTTACTTCATAATAAACTTTTTGAGAAACTTTGGGTTTTTGTTCTTCTACTTTTTTTAATTCTATTCTTTTTTGCTCTGCTTTTATCTTAGATAAAACTTCTTTTTTTTGTTTTTCAAACTTTGCTTTTTTCTGTCTTATTTCTCCAGTCAGTTGTCTGGGTTTAACTACTTCTTGCTGAAAACGAAGGGATTGCCTGGGGAATTGTTGAGTTTGAATTTGCTTTTCGGTTGTCATATAAAATCTAAATGAATAATATTTTAAATAAACTAAGTTATTGTTAGTTTTTATATACAAAAAAGTTATTTTTGAGTTATGGGAAAATTTGAAGGTGATGAGAGTGCTTTTAATTTTGGTATTGAATATCTTAAAGATATTTCTAATAGCTTGAAAGCCTGTAAAATTATGGCTTTTAAACAAGATGTAGACGGTTGGATTAATTGTTTAAGAACTGTTTATAGAGAGCTTTCTGTTAAAACTAAAAAAGAGGAGGATGATCTAATTGAAAACGATTTTAAAGAAATATATGAATTACTGAATAATACAGAAACAAAAAACAGGGAAAAACAAAAAATACTAGTTTTAGAAGATAAACTAGAAATTAAATTAAGGAAAAAACTTCAGGAGAAGGGTATGGCTCTTCCTAGCAAATCAGATCCTCGTTTTGCTGTATTGCAAAGATAATGGTAAGAGTATGTCAAGATTGGTATCCTAAGGGATGGGATAAAAGACAGTTAAAAGATGGTTTTCATCTCCACGATACACTAAAAGAACAGTTAGATATTCTAATTAAGAATGTTGTCAATGATTGGGACTTTACGATTATAATTTCAGGTAGTGGTGAGGTTCGTGTTGGTAAAAGTGTTCTTGCTATGCAAATAGCAGCTTACTGGGCTTATGAAATGCAAAGATTATTTAAAAAAAGAGTTATTTTTGAGATTAAGACTAATATTGTTTTTGATGGAAGAAAATTAATACAACAAGGAAATTACTTAGGACAAAATTATTCTTTTAATCCTCTTGTTTTTGATGAAGCTGGTGCAGACCTTGAAGGAAAGAAAGCTATGCAGACTATAACACAGGATGTTCTAGATTTTTATAGAGAATGCGGTCAGTATAACCTCCTTAATATATTAGTCATTCCTGATTTTTTTGATTTACCAAAAGGAATAGCTTTAACCAGAAGCATGTTCTTATTAGATGTCTATTATAATGCAAATGAGGAGGGAATATTTGAAAGAGGATACTTTAGATTTTATAGCAAGAGAAATAAAAAGCAATTATACCTCAAGGGAAAAAGAGAGTTAAATTATAATGCACACACTTTTAATTTTCGAGGAAACTTCCGCCCATTCTATCCTATAGATGAAACTGAATATAGAAAAGCCAAACAGGAAGCATTAGTCAAAAGAGAAAACAAAAGAAGGAATAAATTTCAAATGCAGAGAGATGCTTGTTGGTATATCTTTAATCAGGAGCTAGGTTGGGCTCAAGAGAAAATAGCTATAAGAATGGAAAATCTTACAGGAATTTATGTAGATCAAAGTGTAATCTCAGACGGCATAAGGCATTACATGAGTGATGATGAACGAAGAAGAACAGAAAGGAAATAAAAATAACTAAAAATACCTAGAGAATATGGGTTATGGAGTATCTTGGGTCTTATATTTATCGATTACATCATCAGGATAGAGTGATAACAAATCACTAAAAAACTAAACAAAAATCAATCCCCATCAGCAATATAATATAAAGACATCCGCCGACAAATAAGAACTTCATTATTATAATACTCTCTAGCTTTAAATCTATCGAGTTCAAAATATTTAACCTCTTTTGATTTAATTAATTTGCTTAAAAGAAAAGAAACTCGTTGAGGATGCATGTCAAGAATCTCAGCGATTTCTTTTCTTGAAAGAGGTCTATTATTTTTTTTCAAACAATTTAATATTTCTTGTTGTCCAATGTAAATCACCTCCTAAGTTAGGAACTTAAAAATAATTTTTATTATAAGATATAAGAAAAAAAATACAAAGAAGTTTCTCCAGTCTTGAGTGCCTATGGCTATTATAATAGAGAGAGCAAAAAATAGAAGGAAGTCTTTGCTCAATCCTAATCCCATTTTTTATAAACTTCTTAATCTGTGAAGAAAAGACTCTACATTCATTAGCCTATGTTCATGATTCAAAAATGTATTCCTGATTGTATCTTCATTAATTTCTGTTTCCTCTTCTGATTCTTTTTCTTCCTGATCTTCTTTAGGCTCATCCTCTGTCTCTTCCTGATCCTCTTCTTCCTGATCCTCTAATTCTTTTTTTCTTTTTATTTTTTTATTCTTAGGGGGTTCTGGAATTTCAGGTTCTTTAGTTTTTTTTGTTGGTTTCCATGCCATTATTTTTTCTTACCTCCTTTCAAATCTTTTGCAGTTTTTCTTGCTTCTAAAAGAATATAAATAAGTACAGACCCACCAATTACAAAAATAATGCTTTTAATTATCCAATCAATAAATCCTTCAATTATCCCTATACCTATTGCTATTAAAACTAAAGTTATAATAATTGAAAAAAGTGAAGCTTTCTGCCAGTCTTTCATTTTTCTTTTTATCATTATTATTTTCTTTCGTTCTTTATACTATAATACGAAAGAAACTGCCTCATACAGGGGTTTTTCTTTCGCATTATGGTATGATTTAATCCTCCCACATCTTCTCTATAAGGATCTGTGGGGTAACATGAGTATAGATTTCAGTAGTCTGAATCTTTGAATGTCCTAATAATTGCTGAACTTGTCTTATAGACCATTTCTTTTTATTGAGATAATGAGTTGCTCCTGAATGCCTTAAAATATGAAAGTAGGAATCTTTCCCTAGGACTTTCTTAGAATAGCTCTTAAAAGCTATCTCTAAGGCTCTAATGCCACATTTTAAAGGAATATGAGATAATCCCCTGGTCGCCTGTGGAGGTAACGGAATGTTTCTATCCTTATGCCCTTTTGCTTGTTTAATTCTTATTAATCTCTGACCTCTATCAATATTTTCAGGTTTTAGATTAACTATTTCAGAAATTCTCATACAACCATAAAAACCCAAAATAAAGGCTATTTTATGATGTTTTTTCTTAACTGCTCTAATAATCTTCAAAAATTCATCCTCAGTAATTGCCTCTGGAATTTTCTTAATTCTTGTTTTTTTTATCAACCTTTCTTCTTTTTCCATCTTAGTTTAACATCTCACAGCTAGTACAACAAAACCATTCTTTGAATCCATATTTTAGTTCATCCTGATTATGAAACCCGCATGGATTTTACAGGGTATTAATCCAACCCTAAAACTTAATAAAGGGCTTGTAAAGGGAAATCCATGCAGGGAAAAAGAGGTGTATATTGCTTTATATACTCCAAAGTCTAAATCCCCTAATGAATCCTCATTAGGTTCATACCTCACATTAGTGAGCATGATTTTTTGTTATGTTCTTTTTTCTTAGTCTTGCCTCGCCCTGCCAATCTTAATAGTTATTAATAACACTTAATAACGAGGTAATTGCTACTATCACTTTCTTTTGCAGTGTCAATCTCTTTTCCTTCTAATGCCTTTAAATTTTCAACTGAATAAAAGCTTAATAATTCTGCAATGGCAGACCCTTTCTGGATAAATCCATCGTCATCCTCATCATACCATAATCCAGAAACCTTGACAGTATTCCCTTTGACTAGCTTGACCTTGCCTATCTCAATAGGTTCTTCCCTTTCAGGATGTTTGCATATTAAGACAGCAATCTCAGTCTCTTTGTTTTTCTTAGTTGTCTTAGGGTCTAATCTAACACCAACTACTTTCACTTTTGCAGGTTTAAGAATCTGTCGTTCTTTTGTTCCTACTTTCTTGTCCAGTTTAGCTTGTGTCTCGTTCATTTTCTTGGTTTCCTCCTTTCAGTGTTTGATAACAAAAAAGGGACGGGTATGAGTAAAACCCCGAATTGGATTTAATATCAGGGTTTGGAGAAGTTATCTCCTTAGGAGATAATTTGGGTGAAGAAATCTTTGATTTCTGAACCTTTAAACCCATATTAAATCCCTTCTCCTTTGGAGAAGTCAAAATCTTTGATTTTGCTTGAGTTTTTAAAATGGCGATTCTCATTTCCTAACCTCCTCAAGAAGCTTAACTTTTTTAGAAGGAACTTCAAGATTTAATCCTGAAAAACTGATTTCAGTAACTCCATCCAATCTATCTGTGAT
>WJLK01000014.1 GCA_014728565.1 Candidatus Pacearchaeota archaeon | reverse complement strand
GATGTGTGGAGTGATATGAGAAGACAGATGAACAGATTCTTTAATAATTTTGGAAATTTATTTTCTGACAGAAGAATTGCTCTAAATAAAAAATTAAATGAAAATTACAGAAATGCCTGGACAGAATTTCATGAAAACTCGAATGAATTTATTATTCATGTAGAACTACCAGGAGTTGAAAAACAAGATATTCAGATTAACCAGACTGACGATGCTCTAGAGATAAAAGCAGAAAAGAGAAAAGAAAAAAAACACGAAGATGAGAAACAGGGAAAATATGGTTATGCCAAAGCTTATTTTGGTTTTTCAAGAGTAATTGATCTTCCAGAAGAAGCAGATTCAGAAAACATAGATGCAAAATATGAAGACGGAGTTTTAACAATAAAACTTCCAAAGAAAAAAAAGAAAAATAAAAAATTCATAAAAATAAAATAGATAAATTTAAAAAACAAATTTGAGAGATATAAATGTAAACAGAAGATGGGATTTTTTGATGATGACCCTTTCGAAGACATTGTAAGAGAAATTTTTGGAGGTTCTCCAGTAAGAAGAGCCAGAAAAGATACTTTCATAAAAGGAGAAGATGAAGACAGAGTTATTGATTTTATAGAAGATGAAGATAAAGTTTATCTCATATTTGAATTACCAGGATATAATGAAAATGATATTTCTGTTGCAGTAAAGGGAAAAGAACTGGAAATCTCTGCAAAAAAATCCAATGGAGAGAATATTCAGGATTATCTGCATCAAAAATTAAGAAACGGTATTTCAATTAGAAAAAACATTCCTAAATTCATAAACTCCAAAAAAATGTCTCATACAATGAGAAATGGAGTTCTTGAAGTGGTTTTCAATAAACAGGGAGGTAGAAATGAGTCCAGAAAAATCAGAATTAATTGAACTTGAAGTTGCTGAAGCAATACAGGAAGATATTGACAAAGGAATAGCTAGAATTTCTTCAAAAATAATGAACCAGTTTGGATTAGTATCTGGTGACATTATAGGAATAAAGGCAAAAGAATCTACTATTGTCAAGGCAATGCGTTCTATTAAAAATGACTTGAATAAAAAAATAATCAGGCTTGATGGAACAATCAGGTCAAATATAGGAGCATCAATCGGAGATAATATAAAAATTTACAGAACAAAAATACAGGAAGCTAAAAAAATAACACTCTCGCCTTTACAGGAAATTGCATTTTCAGATGACCCCACAGAGTATTTTCACTCAAAACTTCTACACAAGCCTCTTGTCTTAAATCAGAGAACAGTTATTGATGTTTTTGGAACCAGGCTTGGATATGTTATTTCTAAATCAGAACCAAAAGGAAATGTAATAGTTACACCTTCAACAAAAATAATTGTCTCACCAACTCCTTATGCAGGAGACTTAAAAGCCACTGGAATAAGTTATGAGGATATTGGAGGTTTGAAAAATGAGATTGAACTAATCAGAGAGATGATTGAACTTCCTATGAAACATCCTGAAGTTTTTCAGAAACTAGGTGTTGGAACTCCTAAAGGAGTTTTGCTTACAGGCCCTCCTGGAACAGGAAAAACTCTTCTTGCTAAAGCAGTGGCTTCTGAAACAGACTCTGCTTTTTTCTCAATTGCAGGTCCTGAAATAGTTTCCAAATTCTACGGAGAGTCAGAAAAACATCTAAGGGAAATTTTTGAACAAGCTGAAAAAAATGCCCCTTCAATTATATTTATAGATGAAATAGATTCCATAGCTCCAAAAAGAGGAGAGGGAATTGACCAGACAGAAAAAAGAATTGTTGCCCAATTACTGGCATTAATGGATGGTTTAAAATCAAGAGGACAGGTGGTTGTTATGGCTGCTACTAACAGACCAGATGACATAGACCCTGCTCTAAGAAGACCAGGAAGATTTGACAGAGAGATAAGAATCAACCCTCCTGATGATTCAGGAAGAAAAGAAATTCTGCAAATACATACAAGAGGAATGCCTCTTGATAAAGATGTTGATTTCAACCAGCTAGCTAATGTAACAATAGGTTACACAGGAGCAGACCTAGAGGTTCTGTGTAAAGAAGCTGCACTAAAGGCAATAAAACCTTATTTCTCCCAGTTGAAAAATATTGAGGAAAAAGTTCCTACCCAAATTCTGGATAAGATAAAAGTAAAAAAAGAGCATTTCATTGATGCACTAAGGCAGGTTGAACCTTCAGCAATGAGAGAGGTTTTAATCAACAAACCAAATGTATCATGGAAGGATGTAGGTGGTTTAGAAGATACTAAAGAAAAATTAAGAGAACTAGTTGAATTACCTCTTATCAGACCTGACTTATTTGAAAAAGCAGGAATAAAACCCGCTAAAGGGATACTTTTATCAGGACCTCCTGGAACAGGAAAAACTCTTCTTGCTAAAGCAGTTGCTAATGAAGCAAATGCTAATTTCATTTCAGTTAAAGGACCTGAATTAATAAGCAAGTGGGTTGGAGAGAGTGAAAAACATGTCAGAGAAATTTTCAAAAAAGCAAGACAGGTAGCACCATCTATTATATTCTTTGATGAATTTGACAGCATCTCCAAGCACAGAGGTTCTTCTATATCTGATGCAACAGAGAGAGTTGTCAACCAATTGCTTACTGAACTGGATGGAATTGAGGAACTAGAGAAAGTTATTGTAATTGCAGCTACTAACAGAGAAGACCTAATTGACCCTTCATTAATAAGACCTGGAAGAATAGATACTATAATTCATCTTCCTATACCTGATAAAAAAACAAGAGAGGAAATTTTCAGAGTCCATACAAGAAATATGCCTCTTGATAAATCAGTAAAACTATCAGATTATGTTAATAAGACAGATGAGTGGACAGGGGCAGATATAGAGGCGATGTGCAGAAATGCAGGAATAAACTCCATTAAACGCTCTTATAGAAAAGAACTAAAAATACTAAAAATACTAAAAGAGGATTTTGATAAAGCAATGAAAGAAATTTCAGAATCAACTGGAAAAGAATTAACTGAAAAAAAATCAACTGAAAAACAAAAAACCAGAAAAACTGAAAAGAAATCTAAGAAATAAAATTCCTATTTTAAATGCAAACTCTAAAAATCCAAACTCAGGGCAACACAGACATCATCAATATAACAGACAGGATTCAGAATATTCTGAAAAAATCAGAAAAACAAAAAGGAATTGTGAATGTTTTTGTAATTGGTTCAACAGCAGGAATAACTGTTATTGAACATGAACCTAATCTAATTAAGGACTTTCAGGAGTTTTTTGACAAAATTATTCCAAAGGGCAATTATTATCATCATGAAACATGGAGAGATGACAACGGCCATTCACATATTCGTGCCTCTTTGCTTGGACCTGATATCACGATTCCTTTTGATAACAATAAACTGATTCTAGGAACCTGGCAGCAGATTATTCTTGTTGATTTTGATACTCAGCCAAGAACTCGAGAGGTTGTGATTAGTGTTGTTGAGAGGTAGATTACCAATTATTTCTTAATCCATGCTTTCCTAATATTGCTTCTAAAGCTCCAGGCGGAAGCTGGCTAAGAAATCTATCTTGATAGTCTCTAATTTCTCTTAATCTCTCTTCATCAATCTCAACATCCAAAATTCTATCTCTAAGAGCAATTAATTCTTCCTGAGAAATTGGAACAGGTTCTTTATGATATCCCTGTTCAAAACTAGCTTTTAATAACTTAAAATAAGAATCAGCTCCTGGAATATCCAGATGATTTACAGGACCATCAACACTTTCATCCCATTTATAAGCTCTATCAAAATAACCAACAAACCTCTCTTCATTTAAAGGAGCATTTTGATTTGCAATATCAAGTGCTTGTAATAAAACTATATTAAGAAATCCAAAAAAAGTATAACTCTGTCTTAAAAATTCTGCATATGAAGAGCAACGTGCCTGATCAACAACTGTTGAAGTGTGATCAACTCTTGAAGCACCAATTTCATTTTCTGAAATATGGCATAAAACATAATTCTGATGCTGATGTGAATCTGGAGTAGGAACTAAATTATTATCCTCCATTATTCTTGCAATAAATCCATACCATTTAGTTAGTTTTCCTAAAAACTCTCCAAAATCCTTATTGATTTCACTTAATTCTTCAGGAGAAGCAAATTTAAGATGTTCAAAACAAAATCTATAGAGCTCTCCAAATCTCAAATCACTTTCTGGACTTGGAAGTGAAAAAACAATAGTAGAACAGGGCTCTCCTCTCCACTGGATCTTTGGATATTCAATAGATCCCTGAAATATATAAGGAGCATTAAAACCAGCTTCTTCAAAATTTCCTGCTAATACTTCACTAGCATATCCTTCATTTCCAACAGAATCTTCTAAGAAAAATGAAAAAGGTTTATTCTGATATCCAGGAAGTTCATAAACTCCTTCAAAACATAAATCCCCTGTATCTAATCCTGCTCTACCAATCCTCTCAGCAGCAGTTCTTATATCTGCAATTCTATTCTTAGGGGATTCTGCAACTGCAATGGTTATATTGCCATCAACATCACATCCCTTAAATCTTAAATGTTTTTTCCATTTGATAATAAAATTCCCCTTCCACCTGAATTAAGAGCATGATAATCACATGGAAAAGCAGGATTTCCACCAAAAATTGGTAAACTCCCTCTAATCTCTCTAGGAAGATTACCACTAACCCTGACTTCTAAATCATATTTTCCAATTGCCAGAGGAATCTCAGCTCTAAACTCTCTTAAAAATGAAGAATATCCAGACTTTCTATCAGGTATCTGAAAATAACTTGCCATTAAAAAACTCGATATTAAAAATATAAAAAGATTTCTATTTTTTAAAACTAAACAATAATCTTATTAAGAGGATACTCAACAATTCCCTGAGCACCAAGAGCTTTTAATTTAGGAATTATTCTTCTGACATCTTTTTCATTGATTATAGCTTCTATAGCAAGCCAGCCATCCTCTCCCAGAGGTGCAATAGTTGGTTTTCTCAAAGAAGGAAGGATTTCTAAAATCTCCTTTAGTTTATGGTCATCTATATTCATTTTTAATCCAACTTTTTCCTCAGCCAGCAAAGCTCCCTTTAATAAAAGAGCTATGTTCTCTATTTTTTCTTTTTTCCAGGAATCTTTCATTGAATCCTTATTTGCTATAAACTTAGTTGAAGACTCCATTATGGTTTCTATTATCCTTAGATTATTTGATTTAAGAGATGAGCCTGTTTCAGTTAACTCAACAATAGCATCAGCTAATTCAGGG
>WJLK01000114.1 GCA_014728565.1 Candidatus Pacearchaeota archaeon | reverse complement strand
TTATTATATCATATCTGAAAACAGGCCCGTCCTTGCATACATATAGGTCCTGAATTAGGCAACGATTGCAGTTTCCAAATCCACATTCCATTCGTCTTTCCACGCTCCAGAACACTTTATTATCTGGAATTTTAAGATTATTAAGTTTTTTGGTTACAGATTTCATCATTATTTCAGGACCGCATAAAACAGCTATTGTATTTTCAAAAGGAATTTTGTGTTTATCCATGACTTTATGTATAAATCCTGTTTCACATTTCATTCCTTTTTTCTTGCTGTCTTCATCCAGGCAAATGATAACTTTAAATTTCTTTTTCCATTTTTTTATTCTCTTTTCAAGAAGAATATACTCTCTGTTTCTAAATCCAAAATAAATTGTAATATTCTTGAATTTTTTCCTGTTTTTTTCAATGTAGTTTATAAGAGATGTTACAGGAGCTATTCCAGTCCCACCAGCTATTAGTAAAATGTTCTTGTTTTCCAGCTCTTTTAGTGGAAAGCCATTTCCATAAGGCCCTCTTATATAGATATTGTTTTTATTTTTTAAATGAAAAATTGCAGAAGTTGCATTTCCTGCATTTCTTGTAAGAAGATGAATTTCCTTATTATTATATGAACAGCTTGCTAAAGGACACTCTCCAATTCCAGGTATACTTACTTCAAGAAACTGTCCGGGTTTGGGATTTAAATTACATTTAACTTTTAGTAGTTTTACATCTGGAGTATACTTTTTTATACCTGTTATTTTGTATTTTTTTGGTAGGTAGGTCATTTTATTGTTTTATTTATTATGTTTAATATTTCTTTATCATTGCATTTGAGATTTAATTTTTTTCCTGAATTTTTTTCATAAAGATTTTCAAGATATTTCATATATTTCCAGTTTGCTTTTATAGCTCTTTTAATCTCTTTTTTTTCCAGAGATTTTATACTTGAGATTTTTAGAAAATTCCACTCTTTTTTTGTTAGATGGTTTTCAGCATTTCTGAGACTTTCCCATCCTTCCATTCCTTTTATTTTTCCAAGATAATAAAATAAACGACCTCCTATACTTCCTATTTCACTAGCTCCTGATAATCTTTGTCCTCTTGCATAATGTCTTGCACTATATATGAAATTGCTTCTTGTATTTAGAAAAAAATTTACAAATTCTTTATGATTTAATTTTGATTTGGAAATTTTTTTTGATTTTTTATATATTTTTGTTAGATATCCTGTTTTGTCAAATGCTATTTTTATGTTTTTAAATTCATAACTAGGTTTTAATTCACTTTGTTTATTGACTCCGATTTCAACTTTAAAATAGTCATTACCAACAAAAGCATAATGTTCACCAAAATCTCCAGTATTGTAAAGTTTTATTTCTCCCCACCAGCTTAGAAGTTTTTGAATTTTATTTAGAATTTTTTTATAATCTTTATCTTTAACAAATATTCCTATATCAATATCAGAATAAATATCCCAGGATTGTTCTGCAGTTGAACCGTCATAGTAGACTCCTTTTATTTCAGGCATATTTTTTAACTTTTCTGTAAATTCTTGTAATTTCTCTGAATGATTTTTTTTCATTTTTTTATTCCTTTAAGCAGGTTTATAGTATTAATCCAGTCAATGTTTGTTGGGCAGACTCTTAAGCAACGACCACAACCAACGCACATGTAAACTTCATGTTGTTTTTTAAAATAATCTATTTTATGGTATACAAAGTGTTTAAATCTTGAAAGTCTTGAATCCCTATAGGATTTTCCACCTGCAACTCTTGTAAAGCTTTTTAACTGACAGGAGGTTTCTTTTCTAAATCTCTCTCCATTTTTTAAATTAACATCCAGATTATCTTTTATGTCAAAGCAGTTACAGGTAGGACAATAAACAGTACATGCACTGCAACTCAGGCATTTTTCAGCATCACTTTCCCAGATTTTATCTCTGTAGTGATTTTCAATATTTTTATCTGGAAGTTTTTTTGTGTTTTTTATTTGTTTTATAACCTGTTTTTTAGCAACAGCAAGATTACTAACAAGTTTCTCACCTTTTTTACTTCCAATTGAAATGTAATAATTTTTTCTATCAGGATAAAAAAACAAGTCATAGCCTTTTTCAGAAAGTTCCATTGATTTGCAGAAACAATATTCATCTGGATTTTCACAATATAGTCCTATTATAATAGTGTTTTTTCTTTTACTTATATAAAGAGGATCCTGCATTATCTTATCTAAAACAAGCAGAGCATTTATATCGCATTTTCTCAGACCAAAAATTATTCTTGGCAAGGTTGAATCTTTTTTTTCTATTAGTTTATCATTCTTATATTCTAATAGGATTTCATTATCTGGAATAAAGAATTTTTTTACAGGAACCTGAGTTATTTTTTTCAGATAAAGTTTTTTTAGATTTTGATTGTTGAGAATTTTGAATTTAGTGTTTTCCTCTTTAACAGGTGCTATTACCTGATGTTTTTGCATTAATTTCTTTAAAAAATCATTGAGTTTTGATTTAGGAAGTATTTTTTGCATTTTTCTCTTTTTATATATCAGAATAAGATGATTAATAAAGTTTTTTAAACTGTTAAGTAAACCAAATATTTAAAATAGTTTCTTTATTTATTTAATTATGAGTCTTGATAAAATTGTTTTTGAAAGAACTAAATTCAGCAAATTTATCAGGTATACAGTAACTCTTGTTATTGTTGTTTTATTAATACTTTTTATTTTTGGTTTTATTGGGAATTATCAGGCAGATAAAATAGATGCTGTATGTGATATTGGCTTCAGGGACATATTCTGTTGGAAATGGCATAAAGAGGTTGTTCTTAATTATGGATAAGTTTTTTAAATCAAACTTTCTTTTTAATAATAAGAAAGATGATTAAAAAAAAGAGGGTTATTGGAGTGGATTTAGGAGGAACAAATTTAAGAGTCGCTTTAGTCGAGAATAACAAGGTTGTTGAATATATTAAACACAGGACTCCAAAAAATCAGAAAGACCTTCTTAAGATTCTTTCAGACAGTATTGAGAATCTGATGACTAAAGGAGTCAATGGTATAGGTATTTCAAGTGCAGGACCTCTTGTAAATGGTATTATTAAAAACCCCCCTGCTCTTCCTTTTAAGAATTTTAATTTAAAAAGATTCCTTGAAAAAAAATTTAAAAAAAGAGTGGAGATAGAAAATGATGCTGGTTGTGTTGCACTTGCTGAATCGAAGATAGGATGTAAGAAAAAGAATTTTTTTATTTTAACAATAGGGACTGGAATTGGAGGAGGAGTGATAATTGATGATAAGTTATGCACAGGAGGGAATGGTTATGGCAATGAACTTGGACATGTTGTTTTGGAAAATGGAAGAGATTTTGAGACTCTCTGGAAAGACACTAGAAATAAAATTAAAAAAGAATTTGGAAGAAAATTACTTACAATTGATTTAATAAAGATGAATAATAAAAAATCAAGAGAGATTCTTGATTATTTATATGAACTTTTTGCAAGAGGCATTGGTTCTCTGATTAATGTTTTTGATCCTGAGATAGTTGTTTTAAGTGGTGGAATAAGAGAGACAGGAGATGATTTTTTAGATGAGGTAAGAAAGAGAGTCAACAAATATGTGATAATACCAAAGATTCCTAGTATAAAATGGTCAAAACTTGACCATCCTGGAATCCTGGGAGGCTCTCTGTTAATAGACTAATTTCTTGAAGTTATGAATTCAAAAAATTTTTAAACCCTAATTACTTATTATCTATTGAGTAAAAAGATTTTTAATTTATTATTCGGAATCAGCTAGTTTTTGGAGGTATGTTAAAATGGTTAATAAAAAAAATATTGAAGTAA
Source organism: Candidatus Pacearchaeota archaeon (assembly GCA_014728565.1). Lineage (GTDB taxonomy): Archaea > Nanobdellota > Nanobdellia > Pacearchaeales > GW2011-AR1 > ARS1285. The sequence continues at coordinate 4,302 of WJLK01000114.1, read as the reverse complement.
GAGAAAAAAGAAATAATATTTTTGTTGTTAATTTACTTGGAATTGTTTTTGATATTCGCAAGAAAAAGATTTTGATTGTTAGAAGAAAAAAAGATCCTTATATTAAGAATCTATTCTGGGCTTTTCCAGGAGGACAGTTGAGTTATGATGGAGATTTGGAAAAGGTTCTCGAAAAGAAGATTAAAAAAAAGACAGGATTGAAAGTAAAGAACCTTGGTGCTGTTTTTTCAAGAATTGCAAAGGAAAGTCAGAATCTTCTCCTGATATATTACTTATGCGAGGTTGTTGGAGGAAAAGAAAAAAAAGGAGAGGATATTCTTGAGATAAAATGGGTTAATCCTGAAGAATTAGAGGATTATTTTACTACCTCTTTTGATAAGAGGCTTAGGGAGTATATAATGAATCTGAAATGAATTTAGAAATATATTTTTAGATTCTTAGTTTGAGAAGGTTTGCTTTGAAAGTTAAATTTTCTATCTGGTTATTAATTTTTATGATTTTTAGTTTTAATAGCTTAAATGTAAGTTAAAGTTAACCTAGTTTGAGATAGTTTGAAAGATTTATTTAAACTCTAACTAAGATTTAAAAACCTTATTTTCTTACTATTTATATAAAAAGAGGGAAGGATGGAAGTTAAGAAAGTTAAGGCTCCTGTTAGGATTGATTTTGGAGGAGGAACTACTGATATAGAGCCTTTTACATACATCTATGGAGGAGCTGTTTTAAATGCAACAATTGATAAGTTTGTTACTGGTAAGATTATAAGAACAAGCAAGGAAACCCATCTTGAATACACAGGAGAGGTTCCTACTTCAAGTGGTTTAGGAACAAGTGGTGTAATGAATCTTGTCTGGTTAGCTTTGATAAGCAAGACAAAAAATAAGAAGGAATTAGCAGATAGGGTTTATGATATGGAGCAGGCAATGGGCTTGGTAGGAGGAAAGCAGGACCAGTATGCTGCTGCATTTGGTGGAATAAACTTCATGAAATTCAAAAAAAGCAAGGTTGAGATAAATAGATTAAAACTTCCTACCAGATTTGTTAGAGAGCTTGAGAAAAGGCTTGTTTTAGTATATATGGGAAAACCCCATTTTTCAGGACATTCAAATAAACTAGCTATTCAAAATTTAATTAAGGGAAGAAATAAAAAAAATTTAATTAGAATAAAAGAAATTGCTTATGAAATGAAAAAATCTTTAGAGCAGAAAAAAATGTATAAATTTGCTGAATTGATGAATCAGGAAACTAGGGAAAGAGATAGACTTCATGAGATAACAATAGGTAAATCCTCTGAAGATTTCATTAATAAGGGATTAAAAAACGGAGCTATTGCAGCTAAGATATGTGGTTCAGGAGCTGGAGGTAGTGTATTGTTCTTTGCTGAGGATAAAGATAAATTAATTAAGACTTTTAAAGAGAAAGTTATTGATTTTAAATTTGAATTTAGAGGACTGAGATATCTTTAACTTTTTTGTTATTTTCCTCTTTTTTGTCTTTCATCTTTTTTGACTCTTCCATGAAGAGTCTTGCTATTAGATAGGAGATAGTTGATTCTGCACCCTGGTTGAAATTTAGTGAATTTTTTCCAAGACCGTCAAAACAACCACCTGTTGTTTCATCATAAATCATTTGGTTAAGATGGTTATGACCTAAAAACCAGTTAAAAGCAAGAATAGCATTATCATAATAATCCTTGTTTCCTGTTGTGAAATGAGCTGTTAAAAGAGCCTGAACCATTGCTGAAGCATCTATTGGTTGTTGATCAAAAAAAGCTCTTTCATTGTTTTTTATGAACCATCCTCTCTGTCCTATTAGGTTGAATTTTCCATTAATTATCATCTGGTCTGTAAGAAATTTCAGAGTTCTTTTAGCTGTTTCTAGGTATCTCATATCTCCTGTTGCTCGATAAGCAAAAAACAAGGATTCAGGAAGCTTAGCATTAGCATAAGTCAGGTAAGATTCAAACCACTGCCAGTCCTTAGAGGACTCTATTTCATAAAGTTTTATTAGTCTATTAGCAAGTTCTTTTATCTTAAGATAAGTTTCTCTGTTAGGAAATTTTTTATAGTAGTAGTATAGTCCCTTTATTGAAAATGCAATTGCTCTTGGAGATTTTACTTCTGAAATTCTTAAGAAAGATTTTATGAACATTGATTTTGCTTTTTGTGTTATGTTTTCATTTCTTGATTTGTTTATTGTGAATCCCAGTGCCCATATAGCTCTTCCAAATGCATCCTCACTATAAGGATTTGTTATCTCTTCTTTGTTTTTGTACTGGTTTTTGAAATAACCGTCTTTTTCCTGCAGTTTCTTAAGAAAATTAAGGTAATTTTCTGTTAGTTCTGTACATTCACCTGTTTTTAAAATATCTTGGTACAGAATAATTGATATCAAAGCTCTTGAGTTGTCATCTAGTGTGTATCCATATTCCATTTCAGGTTGAGTTTGTTTTGCAAACTGGATTATCCCAGTGCTGTCAGTTAGTCTTTTAAGATGATCTAATTTGATTTTTGGAAGTTTTTCTGTTATCTCTTTTCTTAGTTTGACAATCTTGTTGAATATTTTTAGATAACTTAGAGCTACATTGCTCCATATCATCTGTCTTGTGAAAAAATATGCATTTTTTTCAATTGTTTTTCTCAAATTAGGGTCAGAAATAAGATTGTCTATTGTACTTGTAAAGGATTCTGGATTTTTGAATTCAACTAAAATCCCTCTGTTACTAGCAAGAAGTTCTTCTGCATAGGTTATTGGTGTTGATACAATTGCTCTTCCACACCCCATTGCACGACATAGAGTTCCGCTTGATATCTGAGCTTTTTCAAGATTTGTGAAAACATAAACATCTGATGCCTGAATATATTCCAGTAGTTCTTTTAAAGGCACGTATTCATTTATGAATCTTACGTTGTTTTCTAGATTTAATTCTCTTACAAGGTTTTCAAGTTCTTTTCTATAATCTTCTCCAGCTTCTTTAGAAGCAAAAGGGTGGGTTTCTCCTATTACAAGAAATAACAGGTTGGGATATTTTTCTACCAGTGATGGTAGAGCTTTTATTGAGTATTCAATTCCTTTTCCTCTGCTTATAAGACCATGAGTTGAGAGTACTATTTTATTTTGTAGTCCAAATTTTTCTTTGAATTTTTCCTGGTTTTGATACTGTACATTGGGTATTCCATGATGAACAAGGTGAATTTTTTCTTTTTCAATTCCATAATCATTTTCAAGAATATCTATTGCTTTTTTTGCAATGACTATTATTGCTGATACTCTCGAGGCAATTGCTTTTACTATTTTTCTTCTTGTATCATCAGGTTCTGGTAGGACAGTGTGAAAAACAACTACTTTTGGTTTTTTTAAGATTTCAAGAAAGGGAATTAAAAAAGCTCCATACTCCCCTCCAAATAAACCAAATTCATGCTGAATACAAACTATTTTTATGTTTTCTGATTCATTGATTCTTTTAGCTGTTTCCAGATAGTGCTCAATATCATCCTTAGTCATATTTGATATAACCTTATCAGTATAATCGAACTGATTTTCCTCTTCATTCATAGCTATTACTGATGATTTTAGTTTTGGGTTAAATCTTCTGTCCATTGCTGTTGAGAGGTCATTAGTAAAAGAAGCTATACCACAATCTCTGGGAGGAAATGTGCAGAGAAAGCAAGTTCTTAGTTTTTCTAGATTCTCTCTGAACAACTCTTTTTTCATTTTTCTTTTCATAATTACTAGTTAACTCATGTTTATAAATTTGTCTGTATCTGATTTCAATTTGTATTTTATTGTTGGAAAAAATCAGATAATCAGGAATTTTTAATCAGAGGAAATTTGTTGCCTGACAAAATCAATGTACTCTTCAGAAGTTCTGCAGAGGTAGAAAATTTCATTGAATCCTATTACTTTTAATGTATCTTCAAAACCATTAGGAGCAGAGATAATTCCAATTCTTGGTTTGCCTCTTGCTATTTGGTCCCTATGAATTTTTATCAATTCTCCTAATCCTGCATGTCCCCAGTAAGGAGCCTCAGATACATCAAAACCATAAATTGCTCTTTGAGCATCTGGAATATCCTCTGTTAAGTCTCTTATCTCTGCTTCAAAATCATCTCCTAGAGTTCCAATTCCAGAAGTTACAGAAATTATTTTGATAAGATTACTGGATTTGGGACAGGATTAAGATTTTGCTTTTAATTTCTTAAATTTTTTTAGGATAGAATCTACAGATCCTAGATAACAAAGAACTCTTTGTTTTACTCTTCCTTTTTCTTTATAACTTTCTACAATATAATAGTAAGTAAT
>WJLK01000013.1 GCA_014728565.1 Candidatus Pacearchaeota archaeon | reverse complement strand
TCCCAGATTACCTTCAGCTATAATTCTGTTTTTTTCAGGTTTATTTTGTAAAAAATGATCACATGCTTTTTTAACTCCTGGAATAGCCCCATGTTTATAATCGTCAATTACAATTCTTGATTCTGGTACAAGTCTGGGGTAAATCTTATTGAAACTGTCTATTATAGAACTATAGAAATCACCATCAAAAAATGCAAAAGCTATTTCTTTAGGTATTTTCAGATCTGGAATTTCTTCAAACCACCCTTTATGTATAATTGGTGGTCTTAATTTAGCATCTCTGAAATTTTTAATTAATAATTCTTTTGGAACAGACAAACCTCCTGTTATGAATTGTTTATTGAATTCCTCTTCATTGTAGTCATTAATTTCTTTTTTAGGCAATCCCTGAAAAGAGTCATATACATATAATTCCTTATCACTGTTGTAATAATCCAGTAATCTTCTTATAAAAAGAGATGTTGTTCCTTCATTACATCCCATTTCCACAACCTCTCCAGGAATATTCCTGTCAAGGACTATTTTTAAGTTATTTAAAACTGTTTTTATTTCAGATTTAGTCATCATATCTGTTATTACCGAGTAATTATTAAGAATAAAATCAACAAAATCCTCTTTTGGTATTATTTTTTTATGTTTTGTATTCTCATTTATTTTATCTTCATTATTTTTAATAGAAAGACTTTTTATCTGTTTTTTATTTGAAATATTTTTAAAATTTTCTCTGATTTTTAGATAAGTTCTGTATTCTTCAGACTCTTCAATAAGTTTCTGTACCTCTTTAGAGATTTCTCCTTTTTTACAGTAGTAATCATATCCCATGTTAGAACTAGCTAATACAGGTGTTGTAGGAATATAGTCATGATCAAAGTAATTTTTTAAAAAATAAGCAAAGCTTTTATGAGAAAATTCTGCTATGAAATCCATATCTCTCCAGAAAGAGGGAATGCCATTTTTTTTATTTTTATTCAACCAATCAGATTCAAAATTTTTTTTAATAAAATCATTTAGAGGAATCTTCCATCTGGATTTAAGATCCCACATAAAATATGCAGAACATAGCCTGTCTCCAGGATGTCTTATAAAAGAAAAAATAAACCAGCCTTTTTTTTTGTATTCATAGAAAATCTTTGATTTCCAGTTCTCGTAATGGTTATGCACATATAAGGGTGATTTATAGCCTTTTAAGAAAAACAAAAGTTCCTCATCATTCCAATCTCTTTTTAAGCTAGGCCAGGAATTGAGAATATGGTAATTTTTCTTTTTGAGCAATCTTTCGATATAAAGGCTTAGATAGGAACCAGCAGTTCTGGGAATATGTATAAAAGCTATATTTCTATTAAGTATTTTATTTTTTTCAGAATCCATTTTTTACAATCATTTTATTAATGAGATTTTTCCAGGTAATATTTTTTACTTTTTCATATGCTTTTTCACCCATGTTCTTTGCTACATCCCTGTTTTCAATTAAAAATTCAATATTTTCAGCAATTTCTTTTGGATTGGGATTTGAAATTAAACCTGTTTTACCATGTTCTACAAATTCCAGAGGTCCTCCTGAATCAACACATGTAATCACTGGTTTTTTACTTTTCATGCTCTCAATTGTTACAAGCCCGTAATCTTCTCTATAACTAACAAGACAGGTGCATAGGGCATTTGAATATAAATTCACTAGTTTTTTAGGACTCTGATATCCTAGGAAAATTATTCTTGGATTGTTTTTTGCAAGATTCTGGAGCATATCCTTATGAGGGCCATCACCTACAATAATTAGATTTATATCCTCTTTAATATGATCCATAGCTTTTATTAATAAGCTGATTCTTTTTCTGTCATTATTTAGAATACTTGTAGAGAGGATATACTCGTAATTTCCTGTTTTGTAATCCTCTATAACAGGAGGACAGTAAATTAATTCAGAATCTATTCCACTTTCTTTTAATCTTGACTTTATGAATTCTGAATATGAATAAACTTTCTTAATTTTTTTAAAAGCTTTTTTGTCTATTGATTTTATAGTTATTCTAGTAAGCTTTGTTAGAATATTTGCATTTTTTGAAAATTCTGGCCATAAATCATAAAATTGCCTGAAAAAATGAGCAAAATAACAGATATGGTTTTTATGTTTTACAGAAAAACTTGGAAATTTTAAGCTTATAACCATGTCAAAACCTGAAAGATCAATCATTCTGTGAAGAAAATAAGACTTTAAAAGTGAAAGATTTGAGGAAACTTTAAGAGGAGTAAAGATGGTGGTAACTTCATGATTGGTATGTTTTTTAATGTTTTCTGCAAGTGCCTCTGCAATTATTTGGTTACCTCCTTTAACTCCCATCTCAAATTCATCTGAGGGATTAACAACAGCTATCCTCATTTATATACCTCATTTATAAAATTAGCAATCTCTTTAGCTTTATTTTCCCATAAATGATGTTTATTTATATAGTTTATTGCATTAGAAGATATTTTTTTATTTGTTTTAGGTTCATTATAAAGATACTCTAAAACTTTTATTATATTTTCAATTTCATTTTTGTTTTTTTTAATTTTAAAGACACAGGAATCTGGAAAATGTCTGTTTTCGGGAATGTCAGAAATAATACAGGGAGTTCCTATACTCAGACTTTTTATAATAGAACCTGAAGTCGCACCTGTGCTTGGATACCTCAAATTAATACCGACATCACTGGCGTATATATACTCAATTGCCTTACTGAATGGAAGATAACCTGTTATTATAACTTTGTCTTTTATATTAAGGTTATTTATTAATCTTTTAATATTGATTGTCTCCTCCCCCTCTCCTATTATAAGATATTTTGAATTTTTATTTTTTTCAGAAAATTTTTTAAATGCTATCAGGCATTGTGAGATTCTTTTATGCTTTTGTATTTTTCCAAAACTACAGATAATGAATTTGTTTTCATTTAATTTATTTTTTTCTCTTATATAAGATTTTGAAATTTTAGGTTTTAGAATAAAGGAACCGTGTTTTATTATTTTTATAGGTATGTGCTTTTTTATATTCTTGGCAATATTAGCGACATATTCACTGTGTGTGATGATGGCCTTTGAATTTTTAATTATATTTTTGTTCATTGGATAAGAAAAATGTAATCTTTCTTTAAATTCCATGAATTTTTTGAATTTTATCTGATTTTTTTGTATGTTTTTTAATTTTCTGAAATAATTGAAAAGCCTTAAATAATTTAAAACAGCTTTTAGTCCATGTATTTTATAAACTTCTCTTAAGAATCTTTTTCTTGACCAAAATTCTTGCATCATGCTGTAGTTTAAATGAGAGAGATTAGAGTCATGAAGAATTACTATTCCCGGTTTTTTTAATAAAGTTTTGTAAATATATGCATGAAAACAGTGATTCCCAATATTGTAGATTACAGGATTCTTGTTGTTAAAATCTTTATAATCCTTTATCTGATAAAAATTATTTTTTTCTGGTTCATATCCTCTGTCTGTGTAAACAGTTATTTCAAAGTATTTTGAGAGCTCTTTTAATAATTCTAAACTGTAGTCACTAATTCCGGATTTTAAAGGAGGTAATGGTGTGAAGTAATTAAGTTTCTGCATTTTTTATCTCCTTTATTTGTTTTTTAATTTTTTTAATAAATATTCTTGTATCAAATTTTTCTGCTTGTTTTAGACATGCTTTTTTAAACTTATCTGGATTTTTTTTCAGAATTTTATTAATCTTTTTTATAGCTTTTATTATTTTATTTGGATTTATATTATTAATTAGAATTCCTGTTTGTTTGTTAATTGTTTCCTTATAACCTCCTTCATCTGGAGCAATAACAGGTTTTCCAGAAGCCATTGCTTCAATAGGTGTTAAACCAAAATCTTCATTATAGGATGTGGTAATAAGTCCTTTGCATTTAGAATATAATTCAACTAGCTTTTTATTAGAAACCCAACTTTTAATTTCAACATTTTTTGGTTTAAGTTTATGTATATAATCTGCATATTTCTTAAAATGTCCTGATTTTTCATAACATCCTACTATAATCAGTTTTTCATCAGGAAGTTTTGAAAATGCTTTTAATTGCAGATCAATTCTTTTGTGGTCAATTAATCTGTTTACAGAAAGCCAGTAATTTTCTGATTTTTTAGATTTGTATTTAGAGGTTTCAACAGGAGGATGAATTATTATAGATTCTTTGTTGAGGTATTTTTTAACACGTTTATTTACATTTTTAGATATTGCAATTATTTTTTCTACTTTTTTTGAGTCATGTTTGTTGATTATTCTTCTTAAAAAAACCCAGATATCAAAAATTGGTTTTTGCCAGAATTCTATTTTTTCCCTGGTATATTTGTATAAATCCCATAATTCCCTGGTTGGAGAGAAAACATACCAGAAATGTGGTTTGTTATGAACAGCAGCAGACATAGCCCAGTCTCCTGCTATTATAAAAAAATCATATTTGTTTTTAAGATTAAGATTTCTAAATTTCCAGTAAGCAATTTCATGTCTAAAAGGAGCATTAATAGGGACTTTTCCAATAGAGTGAATATTTTCTGTTGAAAAACCCATTTTCCTGATTTTTTCTCTGTCTATATTTGTTGTATAGATATCTGCATTTAGTTCACGAGCCATTATCAAATCTACAAGTTCTGCACCACCAATGTTGTCCAGAAAATTATGAAAAATTGCAATTTTCATTTTTTTGTTTTTTAGCTTTTATTTTTGAAAAGTTTAGTTTGTGATCAAGAATTAATTTTCTTATTTTGAAAAAACCAATTGGTTTAATTTTTTGAAATCTGTTCATTAAATATTCCAAAGGAAGATGCCATTTTTTTATTATTTCTTTTAAATGATTATTTAAAATTTTTGTTTCTGAGGGTTCCAGATTGATTTGTTGTTTTTTATTTTTAATGATGCTTGTATCAAATTGATCAGAGATATCTAAAAACTCTGCTATTTTTTTGCCTTCTATTTCTGGATTTTCTATTAAATCTTCATATTTCAGATGTAATACATCTGAGTGTTTTTTTATTTTATTTATATGATTCCAGGAATATATCCAGTGATTACAGGAGTCGTAAATATTTAAATCAGGATTCCATGAGTTATCTAGATCCAGTTTAGCATTCTTTGATCTTGATATCATTGAAGAAATTGTGAAAGTGGGATTTCTAGAAATATGTATTATTTTAACAATACCTAATCTTTTTTTTAATTTAGAAATATTTTCAAAACAATATCCTGGAAGCTTGTCACCAAAAAAAATAATGCTGTTTATATTTTTATGGCCTATAAAAAATGATTTATACATTTTTGCAATATCTCCTTTATTAGTCTTAGACAGATCTAGTTCATAACTAAGAGCCATATTTTTATGAGAATTCAACATATTAGTAAGTGCTGTTGTTCCACTTCTAGGACATCCCTGTATTAGCAGCCATTTATATCTTTTTTTCATTTTTCTTTTATTCCTAAAATACTTAACATAAAAGCTGAGAAAATAGTCTGAATTCCAATTATTGTTAGAGTTAGTGCTAAAATAGCATTTTTTACTTCATTTAAACTTCCGAATCCAGTGCTAATCCATTTTAAAAAAATCCAGAGAAAAATAGTTATTCCTAGAATTCCTGTTATAATTCCCAGAATACTGGCTTTTTCAATTGTAATATATTTATATAGCCTTTCAAATAATATATTTTTCTCTTTAAGGTGTGTTATTGCATAGGTTTTTGCAAAAACAGCAAAAAACATTAACTGATAACCTATTATAAGTAACAATGATGAGAGAAACATTGGATGAAAATAAAGAGTAATTCCAAATATCTCAGGATTTCCAAAGTAAAACCAGATTAAAGAATCTAATCCTAAAATAAACAGGACAGATCCTGGTATGAAAAATAAGAAAATAGGACTGTACAACAGCATGAATCTGAAATGTCTCCAGGCATCACTAAAGCTCCTGAGTTTTGACTTACCTAGTCTTTTATGATAGGAGATAGATATTTCTTTAATTCTTAATTTGTTTTTAATAGCTTTTATTATCATCTCACTTGCAAATTCCATTCCTCTTGTCTGGAGATTTAATTTTTCTAGTGATTTTTTTGAAATAGCTCTCATGCCAGTGTGAGAATCCTTAATTTTAGTATGAAAAAAAAGTCTTAAGGTAAACGAGAGAAGAGGGTTACCTATATATCTGTGACTCCAGGACATGCTTCTTGGTTCTATTTTTCCAGAGAAACGATTTCCAAGAACAAAGTCATAACCTTGTTTTAAACATCTTAGGAAAATAGGAATATAAGAAAAATCATAACTGCAATCAGAATCTGCCATGAAAATGTATTTGCCTTTTGCATGTTTAAAAGCTTCTAGAT
>WJLK01000113.1 GCA_014728565.1 Candidatus Pacearchaeota archaeon | reverse complement strand
TCATGTATCTGATCAGTATTCCTATCAGGATAGCTGCAACAATCACAGTTACAATTATAGGCAGTTTCTCTGGAAACTTGCTAATTCCATCAATGGCATCACTTGAGGCATTATACTCCAAAGTGTCCTCAGTATAATCATCACGAACATCACTCATAACATCAATTCCATACACCAAACCAATACCCGCAGCAACCAAGATCAGCGCTAAAGGTAAAATCTGCTGCACGTTAAATTTTGCTTCTAATTTTTGATCCATAATCAACCTCCGCCCCCACAGGAGCAAAGAAAAGAGGACAAAAAAAATATTTAAACCCCATATCCTATCTATCCCATTTATCCCATGTTCTAACACATTTTAAATACTTTAAACATTCAACAAGAAAACAAAGCAAGGAAATATCACCTCTTTTTCCCTCACAGATCTCAGGATCTGTGCGGGTTTACTTATTGTTAAAGGATTGGAGACAAAAATGGCTTACGAATCAGCAATAGACAAACCAGCAGGCACACTAAGTTCTACCTCTGCAGCCACCGGCAGAGTATATTCCACGCCCAGCTCAAGAGAAAAAGCCACAAAAATCCGCCGGGAAACAGGCGAAGAACCAAGTCCGGAAGAAGTAGAACAAATACAAGAAAAATCGCCCTCTCAAACTTCTCCTACCGCAGCTGTAGAACCCAGAAGGGTTACTGCAGCCGACATACTTACCGGAAGAACCGAAGGCAGACAATTTGTAGGAGTAGTTAAAGGAAAAGTAATTTACGGAACAACATTTGGAGAAAAAGAAAAAGAATTTCAGCCAACAGCAATCAAATACGCCAGAACACCAACCCAAAGAATAAAAGAACAAAGAGCCAGAGCAAAAAAACAAGCAAGACAAAGACAAGGACTAAAAAGCGCCTATACAACAGCACTACAACAAAAACAACCCAAAAAAATAACCTCAGAAGTCAGGGAATACAAGCCAAGAAAGGAAAGTTTTTTAACAGGAAAACTAAAAGAATATGGCTTTCCAACATTAGCACGAATTCAAGGTACAGCAGTTTATAATGTAGAGAGAACATCCCATTGGTTTACTAAATTTCAAAGCAAGATGGCGTATAAATCGCAATATGCTAAAAGCCAATTAGCCAGAACTGGCGCAGGAATAACATCAGTAGGTGCGGGGTATATTAAACCAACATTTATATGGCCTGCAGAATTAATTGTCAAACCAATAGAATCAGCTAAGGGAATCTACTATACCGGGAAAACAATAATAACAGATCCATATAAGATAGGCTACAAAATACGCCAAAAAATTCAGCAAGATCCCGGAGGAGCGACAGGCACATTCTTAGGATTAAAATATGGCATTATTAAACCGTTAAAAGAAGCCTATGTAAAGATAGGATCAAAATATACTGCCCCGCAAAAAATCTTTGAACCAAAAGTATTAGCTGGGAAAGAAACATTTCCAAAACCTAAAGGAATAACACCAACACAAAAAGTTCAGTATACTATGAAAGAATTCAAAGAAGCGAATTACAAGGTTGTTCATGCCACCGGAAAAAAGTTTGCTAAAAAAACACAAATTAGTAAGGGCACAAGTACGGATGTTGGATTATATACTACACCTTATGGTAAAGGAAGTCCCCATTTTTTAAGGGCAGGGATGCCAGCAGGAAGCAGAAAACTGATTTCTTTTCCAAAAGTAGAACTATTTCCCTCTCTCAGAATCCCTGAAGCAGTAGTCATTAATTTAAAAAGTGTTAAAAGATTTCCCAAAGCCTATCGCTATGCATCAAGATCAGAAAGAGCAAAATTCTTAAGATCGCAAGCAGGGAAAAAGACTGCTTATATTACTTATGAATTAGAAAGAGGGAAGCCAGAAATAGAAGCGGTAATTCCCCCAGGAACAAAAATAGTTTATTCTGGCAAGGGCGGGTTAATTAGCAAAGCAAAAGGATTTGAAGGATATACACAAGTGGGTAGCGAACCCATTGCTATTGGTACATATAAAATAGTTAGTAAATCAAGCCCGGGAAAAGCAATCAGCCCCAAAGCATTAATAAGAAGAAGTTCTGAAATTAATAGACCAAGCATAAAACCCTATCGCAGTTATGGAATAATAGGGAGTGCAGGATCAAGATACGCCGCCCCGCAAGAAATAATAAGAGGGGGACAAGCAAGTCCATATACAATATCTTCAAAACAAAAATTTGCATGGCAAATGGGAGGAATAAATTTTATACCAACCTCCCCCCCATATTCAAAATTAGAAGGAGGGAGATCATCAAAAAAATATCCCATAATAAAAAGATCATCAAAAGCAGCCCCTTCACCAACATCCATAATAAAAAGTTATCCTCCTTCTACAATCAAATCTATAACATCCAGGACAAAAAGTTATTCCCCCTCTGCAGCTAAATCTATAACATCCAAAAGGGTAAGTTATCCGGCCAGGAGCTATCCGTCCAGAATTGCGCCCACACCCTTTAAAAACATTACTCCCATATATCCAAGACCACGTGATAAGAACTTTATTCCCGAAGGCAGAAAAAGAATTTCTTTAGAAGTAAGACAGCCTAAAAGATTAACTCCTACCGGCAGGGCAGCAGGCTTTGAAGTAGTTGGGAAAACTCCTAAAGCTGCAGAATTTACAGGATTGGGCGGCAGACCAATCAAAAAAGTCAAGAAAAAACTTAAAGAGGTATTTAAAATATGAACCAGGAAAGGCCACCGCAACAAACTCCTTATGATGTGAGCTATAACTCAACTCACAGTTCAAATAGTCAATTTAACAGTGCAACTGCACTTCAAGTAAGGCTTAATGTTCAACCATTAATAGAAGACATAGAACTTTTTTTGAGAGGGGCAAGAATAGAATTATACATGGATTCAAAAACCGGCAAGACCAAAAGCCGATATGTTCCTTTAGGAAAAGGAAGTGCAAAAGCCAACCCTTCAGGAATACAGGGGATTCTTTCAATGCTAATAAGCATAATTAATAATTCTGTAGTTCAGGGCAATTATGATAACTGGCGTTATGAAAATGCTATTTGTGATATTAGAAAAGACTTGTCAACTAACATAATGAATAATCTCTATAACTGGGATGTAAAAGAGGATGATTTTGATGTAATAGTAGATACCATAATGAATTTGGTAGAGCCTTTTTTATCAAGATTACTGGATAATAAAGAGAGAGACAGTTATACAAACACAATAAGAACGAATGAAGTTAATACATTAAGGGAGCAAGCAAGAAGCATGCTGCCCTTCGGCGCTTTGGGTGGAAGAAATGCAGGATAGAGGAGGAGATAAAAATGAGTTGGCTTGTTATATTAGCCCGGGCGTTCGGATGGATACATGCAATATTGTTAATTATTTTAATAGGAGCAGTATCGTTCATCATATTATACTTTGTAATGTTTAAACACAGAGTAAGACTAAGAATAGTTACAAAAAAAGATCGCCCAAATGTCATACAGGACTTTCGGGCAAGAAAGGTGATTGTTGACGGTGTAAGTTATTGGAAATTACTGACATTCAAACGGTATGATCCTTTGCCTGTGCCTCCGCCAAGAGCGATAGACATTACCAATAAAGGAAAACTGATTACAGAGGCAAGATATTACACAGGGACAGGAGAATACGAATATCTTGTTGATGATGTTGAAAGCAAAAGATTTCAGCCATTTACGACAAATCAAAGGTTAAGCCTGATAAATCAAATTAAAAAAGCCAATTCCAAGAAAAAAGCAACTTGGCAGGAACACTTACCAACGATTGTAAGTATTGCTGGTTTGGTGATAATGCTCACATTGGTCTTTGTGTTTTGGAAGGACATCACTCAGCCTTCCCTCAATGCAATGAGCAAAGCAGATTCAATAACAGATAAGCAACTGGAGATAATGAAGGTATGGCAGGAAATTATTCAAAAAAAGCAGTTAATTAGTGAAAAAGAAATAGCTGATAACTTGCCAGATCCTCCGCCTAACTAAAATGGATGCGATAAGCTTGATTGTGGCTGTGGGAATTGTATGTTTTTTATTACTTTATTTTGCCTTTAAACTGGACAATGACCATTATGTTTTGAAAGTATTTCTCATATTTTTTGTTATGTTTTTAGTTATTTTAATTCCTAAAACAGCAACTGACTACCAGGATAATTGTGATTTTGTAATTAAAAACACAACAGACAACGCACCAAGAACAGACTATGAGTATTCCTATATTTGCAGCGACAACGCTAATACGACTTCATCAACCTTTTTAAGCTCTATCTATTGGCTTCAGAGATTCTTTGTTGCATATTTCTTTACTTACCTGTTTTATTTTGTGTATGTTTATTTGCGGGGTGGCACTAAGAAATGATTGAACGCAGGAAAAAAAGGCCAGTAAGAATATGGGTTGATCCTAAGTTCAAAACAAAGCTGAAAAACTTAGCTAATGAAAGAGATATGCCTTTATCAGAATTTACTAAAAGAATAAGCCAGGAGGATGATTTCTTCAGAACAAAGAAGAAAGAGAAAAAATTTTCAGATGTTTTTAAAATCTAAAAGAGGAAATGCAGTAATAGATACTATTCTTTTTTTATTAGTTATGGTGGTTTTTGGCATGGTCGTTCTCATTGGCTATCAGTTTTTCGGGGACATAAATACTGATATTCAGGCAAATAATGATTTAACTAATAGTTCTAAGGATATTTCAGCTGATTTGTATGATAGATACCCCAGTTTCTTTGATGGATTATTTTTATTCTTGTTAATCTTATTGTGGGGTTTTGTGATAGTAGCCAGTTTTATGATAGATTCGCACCCTATATTCTTTATATTCGCAGTAGTCCTTCTCGTATTTGTGTTATTTATAGGTGGTGCTTTGAGCAACTTTTGGGATGATTTGGCAACAGATGATGACTTTGCAGGATTATCAGCAAATTTTCCTATAACAAATTGGATACTTGACAACTTGATTGTTGTGGTTGCGGTTATTGGGCTAAGCGTAATAATAGCCCTATATGGAAAGAGCAGGATGGGATGATGAAAAAGATCGTAATAATACCACTATTGATGATTCTCGCACTTTGTGCTACTGTTTACGCTACCCCTTCTAATTTGAAAGCATATTATACAATGGACAATGTTGATACTTCTGGAACTTTGGCTATTGATACTGCAGCGTATAGAAACATGAGTTTATATGGTGGCGTAACTACCGGACAAACAGGAAAATTAAGCGAAGGTTACCTCTTTGATGGAACTGACGGCAATATGCTTAATAAAACCGTTGATGTTGATAGTTCCTACTCTTTTTCTTGGTGGATGAAATTAAACCAAGAACAGTCCAGCGGCGGTCTTTGTTATGCTTTCAGATATGGTGATACTGCTCAATTATTCGGCGATTGGTGTAATGGTAATGATGAACTAAAAATAACGATTTATACAGCGAGTGGAGGTACTTCATTTACTTGGAGTAATGATTTAGGAACTACTTGGCATTTCTACACCGTAATTGTTGATAATCCGCAGAACAATCTCAGTCTGTATGTTGATGGAGCTCATAGTAATACTGTGGCATTCGGTGCGGGCGAACCTAAACACGCAACTGAAGACCTCTGGATATCCAGCGGAGAAAACCGAAGATACCTTGACGCAAATTACGATGATTTTTGTATATGGAATGCACCGCTTACTTTCACAAACCATACAGAACTGTACAATTCAGGGAACGGAAAACCTTGCAACGAATTAGGAGAATCTGCCACCGCCCCAACACTTAATTTTAGTATTATAGCCAACAACTCAAAGACGGGAGTAACATTAACCAAATTTAATGCGACATTTAACGGCACAACTTACGGAACAACCACAGGACAAATAAACACCAGTTTCGCAAATAACGAGAGCTACATAATGAATATTACTGTTTTCGCACAAAATTTTTTTAATAAAACTTACTCGGATTATAATCTTAGCTTAGACCTTAATGCAACTCTTGATCCGGGAACAAGAATATACGCTACAGACCATTATGATGGAACACTAATTAATTTTAGTGCAGCAATAGGCAGTAATTCTTATACCAATGTTAATCAAATAAATTGGACAAAAATTGGCAGTTATGACTTTAATATCACAAGCTCAGATCACTTTAACAAAACATTAGGCTCAATAAATTTTGCCAGCTATAATCAAACCAATTATTCAATCAATTTAATACAAGCAATAGCAAGTATAACGCCACAAAACATTTATGGCAATACTCTCACTACCCCTTTTAATTTAAGCACTCCGAACTATTACAACAATAGCAATACTCTCTATTTATCAGAAGGAAAAGTAAATATAACCTGGGAAAAAGCTCCATACAAAAATGCGACAACAGAATTTGACATCATAGCACTATACAATAGCAGTTTAACAATTACGGGAATATACCAGTCCTTACTAAATGTTACTGCAACAGACCGTACAGGAACAACAATAACAAACTTCAGTATAAACTTAACGAATTCAAATTATTCAACAATAGTTAATACCACCAATGGAAGCGCAATAATCCAAGTCTTGAACGAGAATTACAACATTACAATAGATAATGAGGATTACGAGCTTAAAACAGCTCAAGTAAACTTAACTGGAGATTACACATACAATTTCAGTTTATACGCCACCAATAGCATCAATTTTACTTTTAAAGATGAAGATACAAAAAACATATTATCAGGAATAAATATAAGCATGGAGATTATTGGAGATGTAAATTACACCAATATAACAACTGATACCGGCAGCCATTACATAACCTTATATTATCCAGAAGAATACACAATAAGATACTCTGCAGACAGCTATGACGAAAGATTCTATTACTTTGAATTAACAAACAGAACATACAACCAAGTAACCCTCTATATGTCCAACTCATCAAGAACATCAAATATAACCGTAGTAGTTTATGATGAAATAAATGACTTAGTAGAAGGAGCAACAGTTAAAGCACAAAAATACGACATAACAACCAACGCATATAATACTGTAGAAATGATTAAAACCAACTTTGAAGGTGAAGGAGTTATGAATTTAGAAAAGGATTCAGAATACTACCGGTTTATCATAGAATACAATGGAGAGATTAAAAAATCTACAAACCCAACATACATTTATGGCGATAGCATAAACTTTCAAATCATCCTTACTTCTCCCTCTGGAGAGGATTTTTATAATACAGAATCTGCCTCCTGGAGCTTAGGATTTAATAACGCAACCAACAATTTTAAGTTTATTTTCTCCGATTCAGATAATGCAATAAGCAAAGGATGCCTTTATGTTTACAAACTTGTAGCAGATAAAGAACAAACCTTATATAATAGCACCTGTGTCGGCGCCAGCTCAGGAACAATACTAATAGGTGTAGCTGCTGTCAATGGAACAACCTACGAAGGTAAATCATATATTTACTACAATAATGAGCAACAATTTTTAGGATCAGAAATCGTAACCTTTGGCAGAACAGTAGTTAGTGGCAAGCTGGGAATATTTCTAATAGGAATATTATGTGTGATATTTGCAATGGTGGGCTTCTGGAGTCCCCCAATAGCTGCCATACTAACCCCAGTCCCCATATTGTTTGGGGCGATAATAGGAATAGCAAACATATCTATAGCCTTAGCAATACCTTTAGTGGTATTGGGAATTGTAATCGCTGTAATCCTCAGCGGGAGAGCATAATGGCTAAAATAGGAACATTCGTAATAGGAATGATATTAGTAAGCTTATTTGTCGGAGTATTTGGAATAGTAATAAGTCAAGGAACAGTAAATTACGGAGTAACCTTTGATAACTCCTCATTATCTGCATATAAAAAAATGGACAACTTAACAGACATGCATGAGGACTTAAAAGAAGGAGTAGAGGAAGATAAAGAAAGAACTGGCGCTTTGGATCTGATAGGATCTTTTTTCAGCAACTCCTACAAAACGCTTAAAATAACCCTCAGAAGCATTGACTTATTTGAGGATATGGGAGAGCAAGCAGTAGATGATGCTCACTTGGGAGATACAGCACCCTTATTTAAAAGTGCTTTAATAGGAATAGTCATCTTAGTAATCATCTTAACAATAATAAGCCTGGTAATTGCCAGGAAATCAGGAGAAGTATAAAAAATGGCAAATTATAATTTAACTAACATAACAGACGCTAACACAATACTTGAACAATTTACAGCAATTAATTCATTAACAGGCGACATATTTGCAATACTAATCCTTTTTACCATTTACATACTCTTATTTATCGTATTCAAGAACTACGACACAAGAGCTGTTCTCGTAACAAACGGCTTTATAATAACAATAATATCAATCACTTTCCTATGGGCAGGTTTAATAGGAACTACCCCTGTAGTGATTTGTGTAGCAGCATTGGTATTATCCATAGTGCTATTTATGTTCTGGAGATAAAAAAGAAGGCCTAAAAGCTAATTAAGTCCGCTTGAACAATTTTTTTGGGTGCTTTGAGGCAATCGGTATAACTATTTTAGAAATCAGGTATAACCATACCACTAAAACCCAATGTTTTGCCAGGTTTTTCCGCCTTTTTATTGCTGATTTTCTGCCTTTCTACTACTGCCAACAACATACGCAACTGACTGGGTTTCAAATCCGGTATAACCCTGGCAACCCTTTGAATATCTTTTAAGCAGTAATGAACGGCAAATTTAAGAGTAGCTGGATATTTGCCAAAGGTTGCTGTAAGGTTTAGTATCTCAGCTAAATCATCCAAGTCTTTCTTACTCTCTTTATCCCAGCGCACAGGAATTATTCCACTTCTGGCCATTTTAAGCTACTGGCACAGGCATGGGCAATATAAAAGCAGCTATTATTCCACCGAAGAAAAACAATAACCAAAGTACACACACTATCCATGCAGCCATTATGCCTACTTTTAAAGGCCAGCTTAAATCTCTAAATCTTACTTTGTTCATTTTAACCTCCAAAGATGTTTAAAATCTTCTTTACAACCTATTAAGTATGGTATAATTAATAAACAATATATATCATTTACTAAAACCGCAAGATTTATAAAGATAGCGCCCAAAAGAACACCATTGAGTATATACTGTTTTGGGTTTATTCTCTTTTTGCCCTTGTATTCTGTGCGCAGTCCTTTCTTAAAATCAAATTTAATAATGCAATTTCTGGGAATTGTCAAAAAATGACCTAATTCATGGAACAAAATAGACAAAACCAAAGCAGTAAAAAAATTATACGCCAATTGCATCATTTCTTTTCTTCTCTTTCTTTTTTTCCATTGGGTTCAATCTGTTTTTTATATCCACTATGAACATTTTGTCCTCCTGTTGAGCCCTGTTTGGAGCCCAAAACTCAAATTTCGTTTAATTTCTATTAAGCTCTCCCGATAAGGACTGCGAAGCAGAGTTTTTTAGGTGGGCGTCAAATTCTTTTATCAATTTCTGAAAATTTACCTCTGCTTTTTGTGCATCTTTTATTTTCTTACGACATAGCTCTAAATCTTCAATTAACTTTTTTCTGACACCCTCTAAATTTTCAGCACCATATTCATTCCCAAAAAATCTAAACATAAAGTAAATATCATCTTCAGAGAGGTCAAAACCTTTTATCTTTTCAAAAGTCACATTTGCTTCTTCTTTAGGAGTTGCATCAACAGAAGCAATTATGTATTTATTTTTATAAGCATAATTCTGAACTCTGTAATAATCTTGTTCCTTATCTTTCAAAACATAACCTCTTTTACCACAAAACTTATCTCTATTAACACCTGTGACTTTTGCTAACCACAGTTTCTTTTTACTTGGTGGATTCCATGTTCCTTTTATTTCAACCATTTTTTGACCTCTCTAAGCCCACCTAAAAAATTGAGCTTAATGTTATATATACGTATTTTGTTGAATTCTACTATTTTAGGAACTAACACTTTTGAATTTGAAATATCATTTTCAAAAAAGTGTTTTCTTTGTTTAGTCATAACAAACAACTCCCGCATATTTTATTTTTTCTGTTATCCAGCCTTTTTTTATTGCATAAATAACGTTATTGTCTGCTAAAAGTATTTTTTCTCCTTCTTTTCCATAGTTCTCGTTATTTCCCGTTGCTGTGCATTCAAACATCCTTTTCCTCCAGTTCTTTTTTGAACATTCTTTTTGCATAATCATAAAAAGCACCTATGTGGTCTAATACGAATTCTTTTTGTAAAGCGTTCCATTCAGAAGAAATAAACTGAAAAAATTCTTTATCCTCTTTTTCTTTTTGTTTTTCATTCATTTTGTTTTTTACCCCGACAAAGCGACCACTGCTGCTGAGGCTGCTGCTGCCACCAAGACTGATGTAGTAGCCGCCGGCAAACATCAAACAACCTCCTTTTACATACAATTCTTCAATGTTGTTTAATTCTTCTAAAGTAGCATCTCTTCTTTTACCAGCAATATCTATTGTTGAAGTATCATACCACTTGTAAGGAATTTTCTTTTCATCCCTTAATTTCTTAACAGTTTCTAAATTAGCTGGAATGTAACCTTTGTTCAAACATTGTTTGAGCATTTCTTTAGCTGTTCCTCCTTCAAAAATCTTAATATCTTTTTTATCTGGCAATTTCATTTTGTTTCCTCCAATTATTTTTTTAAAAGTTGTCAGCCCCGGCAGGAATTTATGTCGGCATTAAGATAACGAGGCATAGTACCCCGGCTGACTTTACCGACAATGCTTCGGTTTTGCACGGGCGTGGAAGTCTCCTGCTCGGGTTTGCTGACTGATCATTTTATTTCTCTGCCATGTCTTTTATCTTAGCCATAGTTTCAACTAAATGTTGTTTACATTTTTCGCAGACAAAATCTTCAGCACTTCGCCCAATACTATCATAGTCCATGCCTTTCATCCTACCAGCTTGGGTATGCCTGATCATGTTCTTTTTACATTTAGAACACAGGCCGCTATACAGTTTCCTAAATGCGAACGCCATTTTATATTTATTATACAAACTCATTTCTTAACACCCCGGTCTAATGGCCTGCCCCAAATGATAGTTTCAATTTCCCGCAAGGTTTCCATATACTGCTTGCGATTACGAATCAATCTATATAGGGCATAGCTAATAATAAAAACAAAATATCCTATGATCCCCCACCACACCAATAAATATTTTAAAGCAGAAATAATTATTCCTAAAATGATTGCTGTTTTGATAAGCCTTTTTAATAGCTCCTTGACATCAAACATTTCTTTCTTATAAATAGCGCTGGCAATAGTCATTAATACCTGGCCACCTAAAATG
>WJLK01000112.1 GCA_014728565.1 Candidatus Pacearchaeota archaeon | reverse complement strand
GATGAAAGATTTTTTATTGATATAAAATTAAGAAAATTAGAATCAAAAATGAGGATTTTCAATGCAACTCATCATAAAAAAGATTTTAATAATATAATTCTTTTATTTAAGAATATAAAAAGGGAAATAAAAAATGTTAGGTCTGTTTAAGAAAAATAAAGAGAAATCTGAAAAACCTGCTGAGTCAGTTAAAGAAGAAAAAGCTCCTGAGGAAAATACAGATGGAAAAAATCCTGAAGAAGAAAAAAAAGAAACTTCTGATTCTGCTGCTGATGGAAATGCTCTGGCTCAAGTTACTAAACTAAGTACTGAGGTTGATAGAATAAAAGCTAGTGTAGAAGGTTTTCAGGAAATTAGAAAATCTTTTACTGAAAGATTCACTAGGACAAGTGAGCAAATAGGTGAGTTAAGAAGTATGATTTTAGAAAGAGACAAGAGCATACAGCAGATTGAATTAAAAGCAATAAAAGCATATGATCTAGTTGAAGCAGTACATCCTGAGAAAATTATGACAGAGGTTCAAAAACAGGATGCAAAGTCAGAAGCTCTTAAAGCAAATTTAGAGGGTAATGAGACAATAATGAATAGGATTATGGAGGAATTAAAGGAGACAAAAAAGAAAGTGGAATTTTTTAGAGGTGTTGATGAAATAATTAAATTAAGTGAGGAAGTTAAAAAGGAATTAATTGAGATTAAAAAAATTGAATCTAAGATAAATATAGATACTGATAAAGTTGAAACTCTTTATGCTGAGATGAGAAAAAAATTTCAGAGTCTAGATTCTTTTAATTCAGAAATGCAGGAGTTAAAGGTTAGTACTGAACAGGCTACTAAAGATATTGGTTTTTTAAAAGATAAAGTTAGTGGTCTAGTTGAAAAACCTGAATTAGAGAAATTAGTTAACAAGGTTCAGAGTTATATTGATGCTTTAAAAAGTTTGGAGAAAAAATCTTCACTTTCAAAAGATATTGATACTTTGAAGACAATACTTGATAGCTTGAAATGAGAAAGATTAATAAAATAGATTTTTTATTAATTTTTATGGATATAAAAATAAGAAAAGCTGTTGAGGATGATGTTAAGATAATTTTAGAATTTAATCAAGAGCTTTTTGATTATGAATATGAAAATTTTGATAAAACTCTTGATTGTCAGTGGCCTCCTAATAACAAAAATTATTTTAAAAATTCTATAAATAAGGATAATAGTGTAGCTCTTGTTGCTGTTGATGGAAAAAAAGTTGTTGGTTATCTTGTTGGATGTTTAGCTGAGTCTGAAGATTACAGAAAAATTTCTAAAATTGCTGAGATTGATAATATGTTTGTGATTTCAGAGTATAGGAACAAAGGAGTTGGTTCTTTTTTGTGCGAAGAGTTTTTTAATTGGGTCAGGAGTAAGGGAATTAGAAGAGCGAAAGTAATTGTTTCAGCTAAAAATGAATCTGCAATTGCATTTTATAAAAAATGTGGCTTTTCTGATTATAATTATATATTTGAATTGGATGTAAGTTTAAAATAACAATAGTTATAAATTACTCTTTCCTGTTATTTCAAAATGAAGAAAGAGGTAATTTTTTTAATTGTACTTTTGTTAGTTCCATTTTGTAGTGCATCAAACAAGGGAATAATTTTTACAAATGAACTTCAGGGAGTTTATAGTATGAGAGATAACATAAATGTTGAATTTACAGTAGAGAAAGATATCACAAGTTCAGGATTTGTTGAAGTTGTTTTAGATTGTGAAGGTGATGATTTAGTTGTTTACAGGAAATATCAGGAAATAAAATCTGATTTTAAAAATGATTTTAGTATTGATTTTCCAGCACTTTTAAAAGGAGATTGCGGAGTTATAGTTAAATTTAGTGGCTTTAAGGAAAAAAGCCAGGAATTTGAAATAAGTGATAGAATAGATGTTGATTATGATTTGAGTAGTAAATATTTGTTTCCTCTAGAAAATCTTTTAATTAATGGAACTGCCATAAAGAAAAATAAGGATCTTCTTGAGGGCATTGTTAAAATCTCTCTTGATGATATGAATAAAACTTTTGAAGTTAGTGAGGGAGAGTTTAGTGCCAGCTTTGATATTAAGAAAGATACTCCTCCTGGAGAGTATAGACTGTTAATAGAAGCTATTGAAAAAGATGCTGATAATGTGGTTTTTAATCATGGAGAGGTTAGTGAAGTGGTTGAGGTAAAATCAAAACCAACTAGCATCTCTCTTGATATAGATGAATCTATAAGACCTCCTACTGAGATTTCAATAAATCCCTGTTTATTGGACCAGGCAGGAGGTTTGATTAAAAATGAAAGCCTTATAATCAAGTTGTTTGATCCTAATAGGGATATTGTTTTTGAAGAGACGATTAAAAGCAATGAAAATTTAAGTTATTTTTTTACTAGCAATTCTACAAGAGGTGGTTGGGAGATGAATGTATATCATGGAAGCATTTTCTTATCAAAGCCCATATATATAGAAGATAATAAAGAACTTGATATAGAGATTGTTAATTCTTCAGGTTCTAGTTTTTTTAAAATAACTAATATTGGGAATATGGATTATGAGGGTGTTGTTAATGTTTTATTTAAAAATTCTACAGGTGAGGAGAAAGTTCCAATAAATGTAAATTTAAAAATTAGAGAGACAGATGATTATCCTATTGAACTTATCGGAAACTATAATTTGAGTGTTCAGGAAGGTGAAAAAAAATTTGAATTTAGGAATGTTTATTTAACTGGAGCATCAGTTTTTCCTGAAATGAAGATTGGTTTCTGGAGTTTTTTTATTTTCTTTTTGATTTTAATAGCTTTTATTGTCTTTTTTTTAATTAAAAAAGGTTTTTTTCTTAAGATTGCAGGTTTATTTAAAAAAGACAAAAAACATCCTGAAAAAATTTCTAAAAAAGTTTATATGTGTTTTTGTGAATTTGAAAAATGGTTTGATGTATCAGATTTTTTAAAGAAATATAATTTATCATTTAATAAAATAAATGATAAATTATACTTTATTATTTTTTATTCTAGTAAAAAACATGGAGAGAAGTTATTTAAATTTGCAGAGGATTTGATG
>WJLK01000111.1 GCA_014728565.1 Candidatus Pacearchaeota archaeon | reverse complement strand
GCTTTGGATATTTGTGGCTTAGTTAAGAAGAATTGAGATATGGTCGATATTTTATTCTAAAATCCTAAATAACCATTCTAAAACTAATGATTAATTAATTAATGATTGATTAACTATTAACAATAGGATGTTTTTTGATAATTATTTCTAATGATAAAATTCTTTAAAAAGAGTGTTAAAATATCTTTAAAATGGTAAAAAGAGACATTAAAAAGGTGTTTTTTATTTTATTGATAGTAATTAATATTGGACTTGTGAGTGCCTCTTACAAGCTTGTATGTCCTGGAGAAGGACAGGTTTTGAGGTTTTCTGAATGCAATCCTAGCATGGATGATTTTTTATGTGAACATACAAAATGTCAGGTTTGTGTTAATGAAATTTCCAGTGGAGTTTACTGCCCTGCTTCAATCAATAGGTGTGATGATATTTGTACTGAAATAGAGGAACCAGAAGAACCTCCTGTGATAATTCTTGTAGAACCTGGAGATGGTTATCAGCAGAATGATAGTGATGAGGTAAGGTTTGAGTATGATGTTGAGAGAGCTTATCTAGTAAGAAGCTGCAGTCTTTTTATTGATGGAGAGGAGGTTGATTCAAGCACACGTTTAAGAAATACTGGAAACAGATTTGAATATGAAGTTCCAGAAGGAATTTATCACTGGTTTATTGAATGTTATCCAAGAGAGGGTTTTGAAATATATTATTCTGAAGAAAGGGAGATGATTATTGGGAATTACACCCCAGAGCCAACAACTATTAATCTAAAAAATCCTGGAAATGGAAAAACATATACAGGTGATAGTGTAAGTGTGAATTTTCAGTATGATATTAGCAATCCTGAGGGATTAGAACAGTGCAATTTAATATTGTATAATAAGAATTCAAATCAGGAAACAGTTTATGGAAATTCTTCAGTTATAAGAACTACTAATAGCATTAAAAAAACTCTTAATTCAGCTAGTTACAAATGGAGAGTTGAGTGTTTAGTAGGCAGTGAAACTATTTCTTCTTCAGAACTGTCTTTTGCAGTTAAAGAATCCTCTGGTGGAGGTGGTGGAGGCTCTTCTGGTGGATCAGGAGGTTCTGGCGGAGGCTCTTCTGGTGGAGGTTCTGGAGGAAGTTCTAGTTCTACAAATTCAACAAATTCAACCGAGGTTATTGAATTAACTCCTAAAGAAAAGAATGAAAAAACTGAAAGTTCAGATGGAAACAAGGAAGATGATAAAATTCAGGAACAGAATACTGAAGAAATTGTTGAAAGCAGTTTTGATATTACAGGTGCTGCTGTCTGGAGCAATATAAAGGAAAACAGAGCTCTTTCTGTGTTTATTGTGGGTTTGATAGTGATTGTTGGTATTTTTGGTTATCTTGGTTATAGGAAGAAGTGAGAATTCTAAAAGTAAGCTTTAAAAGTGATAAGTTTATTAATTATTTATAGATTATTAATAATAATTTATAATAAGGCCTATTAAGCTAATGGTAGACTGACTCGCTTACATCGAGTATGCGGAGGTTCGATTCCTCCATAGGCCATTTTTTATCATAAAAAATATGATAATAAATAAACATTAAATGGGTT
This sequence comes from Candidatus Pacearchaeota archaeon, assembly GCA_014728565.1. Classification (GTDB taxonomy): domain Archaea; phylum Nanobdellota; class Nanobdellia; order Pacearchaeales; family GW2011-AR1; genus ARS1285. Next base: position 1,421 of record WJLK01000111.1, on the reverse strand, counting down.
AGCTTTGTTGTAACAACATATAGAACACAATTTCTTTAGTATTAAAGTTTATAAGGAATAAACAACTTTTTATCTTATGGTTGATATAAATTTAGAATTTATTGGTAAAATTGTTTCTGATTATTCTATTCCAGAAGAATTACATTTTGAATGTGAAAAAGGATTAAAAACAGTCAGTTATTCAAAAATAATTCTTAAAGATAAATATATAATAGGACTTAAGGGATTAGAACAATTTTCTCATATATTTGTGATTTATATATTAGACAAAGCAGATAGAATAGAATTAATCACTCATCCAGGTCCTTCATCAATCAAAGATTTGAAAAAAGTAGGAGTTTTTGCTTCAAGAAGCCAATACAGACCTAACCATATTGCATTAAGACTTGCAAAGCTAATGAAGATTAATAATAATGAGTTGATAGTCGAAGGGTTAGATGCAGTTAATGGTTCAAAAGTCTTGGATATTAAACCTTATATACCTGGATTTGATAGGCCTAATACATTTAAAGTAGCAGAGTGGTATGATTGGTTGAAATAAAATTAACCTATTCTTTAGCCAAATAACAGAAACATTTATATAGTATTATCAATTGATAATATTATCATCTGATAAAATGGAACAAAAAGAATTAAATTTTAATGTGAAAGAGATAATAACAAGAAGCCCTAGGCTTGAAACTGTTATAATGGTTGAAAGATTCATTAAAGAAAAGAGTGGCGAATTCAGAAAAACAGAATTATTTAATAATCTACCAAAAAAAATAATGTGGGGAACTTTTAATGTTATTCTTAAATATCTTTATGAAAACAATAAAATAGGAATTGATAATGAAGGTTTTATAATTTATATTTGGAATCCTGAATTAATAAAAAAGTTCTTAAATAAAAAAAGATATTAAGGTTTATGAGACCAATTAAAAAAGCAGATGGAATCATCTTTGCTGAAGACAAAACAGAAGAGGCTTTCAATTCCTTACCTGAAGAAGATTGGTTAAAGAAAGCAATTAAACGAGCTATTGATACTCTGAAAGAAAATGTTTTTTCTGGAGAAAAAATAAGAAAGGAATTAATACCCAAAGAGTATATTCAAAAATATAATATTGATAATCTTTTTTGGTATAAATTATCAAAAGGTTGGAGATTGGTTTATTCTGTTGCAGGAGATGATATTGAAGTTCTTGCTATCATTATTGAATATTTTGACCATAAAAATTATGAGAGAAGATTTAAATATTAAGATATAGAACAAAAGTTCTATCTCAAAATGTTACTAAAAGGATAATATTGTTTACACCGAGGATTCGGAAGTTCGATTCTTCCATCGCCCATCATTTTCTATGGATAGCTTTTTATAAGTAGTTTGATTATTATTACAATGCACACTAAAATTTTGAAACATTATTTAGAATACAGCATGT